>CADCQV010000222.1 GCA_902803625.1 uncultured Lachnospiraceae bacterium | reverse complement strand
GTGAACAACTCGTGGAGTGAGTTTTTCTCTTTTGAATCGGCAAAGGCAGTAACGACCGTGATTTGGCTGTCCGTATAATTCTTTAATATCTTTTCCGCAGCATTCCTTAAGCAGTCAAATGCCCCATGTGAGGAGGAAAGCTTATCGCAGACCGAGAAGGTGCAGTTGCCGGTTTTCGCAATGACAACCCCATCCGGGAATGTTCTCTTAAGCGCACCCAAAGCAGCGGAGAAAAGCTCCTCCGCCATTTTCTCTCCGTTCTCCACAAGGATCCTCTGATATTCCGGGATCTCAAGCATGCCTATGGAGTATTCCGTTCCGTTCTGCCTGTAATTATCATCAATAGACTGCAGGGTAAGGAAAAATCCCCTCGAGTTCAGGAGCCCGCTGTCAACATCAATAAACAGGGCATGATCCAGCTCCTCCCCGGATTCCAGGATCCTTTCCGTATCTATGAAGTAGCCGATAAGCCCCTCTATTTTTCCGTTTTTAAATATAGGATACTTGGTTGCAAGGATATTTACCTTTGCGCCCTTGGCATATACCTGTCCCGGAGAATTGCGGATAACAGTACCCTTCTTGATGACATCGTATTCATCACTCCTGTACTGGGTGTCGTCGGGGTGCCAGCCCATCTCCTCATCATTCTTACCCAGGATCTTCTGGACGGAATCATAGCCGTAGAAATCAAGGAAGGACTTGCTGGCGCCGAGGAAACGTCTGTCCGCATCCTTCCAGAAATATTTAATATCAGATATCTCCATAAGGGAATTCCAGAGAGAGGCATCGTTGATGCTCAGGTTATCCGTATTCTTTCCGATACTGATCACCTGCCTCGACATCTCTATGAAATCATTCTTGTCTTCACCCTCGATAATGGTTGTGCAGCAGATAAGCTTCTTTCCGTCGCTGTCCGGAACAGCGCTGCAGCGGATACTGGCCCACTTATACTGTCCCCTTATCTTTAAGCGGAATACATTCAGGCAGGTTCCCTTTTTCTGCACCGAAAAACGGTTCCGTAGATTCACGGGATCATAAAACTGCATATACCGCTGGACATCGGCTTCATATATCACCCCGGATTCGGCGAAGCGCTTTAACAGTGTCTCATAATGGGCGCTTTCACCGCTTCTGTGCCTTCCATAGTCAGCCTTTATGACCTTTACCGTGTCACTTACGAGATCGATCAGATATACATTTGAAAAAGAACTCAGGATATCCTTCAGGGTATCTGTGACATAATCATCCTCGCTGCCGATATCCTCCATATCTTCCGAAAGGAACATAAGGAATATGCTTCCCGCCTCATTCATGGCGACAGGTCTGGTGTCCAGCCTGAAGCGGCGGGTATTTATATCAAAGGTGATATCCTCATCGGCTCCTCTTTCTATTATCCTGACGGCAGCATCCCTGAAATCCTCAACTGTCCGGTCATCCGATCCCCGGTTCAGTATCTCATTCAGGTCACGCCCTGTCCGGGAAACAAGCCTGAAAAACTCATTATTGGTGAAGAAAACGTCGAAATCCTCCCCGTCAAACCAGGTAAGTGCCATTGCCTGGGGAGTGATGATATTGATAAGTCCCGCTTCAGAGAATAGTGCCCTTTCCCCCGATCCTTCCCTCTCGGATACCCTTGCATCCTTAAAGCTCCGCATTGTATCCTCATAGGATCTTGTGTTTCCGAAGTAAAAGCCCTGGACAATCTCGCATCCGATACTGCGCAGGAATTCCAGCTGTTCCCTGGTCTCCACTCCCTCGGAAACCGTGTGAATCTTTAAGCTTTTCGCCATGACCACAATGGATTCCACTATCTTGCGGCTTCGCTCATTAAAGGATCTCACGAGGCTCATGTCGATCTTTATGACATCAAAGCGGAAATCGTTCAGCATATTTATTGAGGAGTAGCCGTTTCCGAAATTATCGATGGCAACAGGAAAACGGAGATCATGGAGCTTCTCGATCTCCTCGCGAAGAAGATCCGGGTCCTTAAGCACCGTTTTTTCCGTAACCTCAATAACAAGAAGTGATGGATCTACCCCGCCGTCTTCCACTATGGCTCCAATGGTATCCGGCAGATCCAGCACAAGGAAATCGGAATAGGTCAGATTGACGGCGATCGGAAGGGGATTATAGCCTGTATCCACCGAGCGGCGGATATTCTTCACAACCTCCCTTATCACAAAGGTGTCAAGCTTCCAGGTGAGATTATTCTCCTCAAGGACCGGAATATATGCAGAGGGAGGGATGGTTCCCCGCTTGGGATCCTCCCATCGGGTCAGCGCTTCGGCTCCGCAGAATTTGTCGTTCAGAAGACGTACCTGAAGCTGATAAACGACCTTGATATGCCCGTTCTTTATGGCATCATCGATGTTATTGAGAACAAAGGTACGTATATCCAGTGCCTCGTCCATTTTGTCATCAAAATAGTAGATCCCGGAAGCATTCTCACGCTTGTTGCTCCTGCAGGCAAAACGTGCCTTGCTGCAGACGGTCTCCATGTCATCCCTGTCCTTACGGAAGCCGAAGTAAATCCCGGCCTTCACCACCAGCCTGTCATCCCCCGCAAGCTTCCTCATGTCATTCAGTATGGCGGGGATATCCTCCTCCAGACCCCTGTTGTCCGTAAAAGCATAAAAACAGAATCCCCCGGGACGGGAGCTCCGCGTATTGCCGAAATACTTCCTGAGGAGGTCGGCAAAGCCCCTTAAAAGGCGCTCACCTTCATCCTCTCCGTACCTTGCGATGTAAGGCCTGATCCCTTCAAGATCAAAGAAGATCATGGCAGGATCCTTTCCCTTATCGCAGGATCCGGCAAAGTATTCCTCTGCACTTCCCATAAAGACTGCCATTATTGGAAGTCCGGTCAGGCTGTCATATTGATTTAATGATTCTTCTGTAGATCCCACGTCTCCTATCCTACAACAATCAGTATATCAGAGTCAAAGCTGAACCTCTCCTGTCTCCTTTGAGCCGTATCTCAGCGTTTTGTAGAGCTCGGCGCAGGAGCAGTTATAGTAGGGGTTTACGTACAGAATGCCTGCGATGCCGCAGGTTATAATAGATAACAGGGTCCATCCTATAAATGAAAGATCGAAACAAAACGCCTTCCACTTATTCCCCTTCATCAGCTGTCTTGAAAAGGTAATGATCTCCATTGCCTTCATATCGGGATTTTCTGCCAGGATGTATGGAACAAGCCTGTAGGAATACATCTTTACAAAGCCCGGAATAATAAGAAGACAGAACCAGAGCCCAAGGAAGAGATCGGTAAGGAACATCGTTATCACATTATTTGTCCAGTTGGGATTGAAGGCTCTTTTAAGCTCGGAAAAATCCGCAGCTTTCTCGGTATTCTTAATGAAAAAATTATAGCAGCCCACGTTAAGGGGGTTAATAAGAGCCACCTTAAGCACAAAGCCAATAGCGATGATAAGCGCGATTATGCCCAGTATGGCTACGATGACGGCCACAACCTGTTCCGGTGCATATCCCGAATCCTTTACTGCTCCTCCGAAGCTTTTCGCCCCGTTAGAACCGGTATAGACTCCGCTCGCACCCCCAAGAACGGACATTACAAGAGAGACAACAATGGTCATCCCGTAATTTGCCTTCATTGCGGCTCTTCCTTTTTCCTTTATATCAGCTGATCTCCACATAGGGTTTTCCTCCAGTCTGTTATTCTTCCAAAGATCCTTCGCTGTCGCTCAGGATGACAAGGTCTGATCCTTAGCTGTCGCTCAGGATGACATGGTCTGATCCTTCGCTGTCGCTCAGGATGACATGGTCTGATTCTTAGCTGTCGCTCAGGATGACTCTTCGGATTGACGTAAATGTCATCCTGAGCCTTACCCTGTCATCCTGAGGGCGCAGCCCGAAGGATCTTAATTCTTGATTACCTCGCCCTTATAATTATTCTTGAATGATATCAAATAGGCATTGCCGGAAACGGTGGTATAGCTGTAATCGGCTTTTTTCGGCTTCATCTTTATACCGTCAGCCGTGACAGTGAGCTTCTTCAGCTTCCCCTTCTTCACCTTAAAGCTCACCATATCCTCCGTCACTGCCCTTTCCACCACATTAAACTGCATAGTGGTCTTTCTTGCGCCCTCTCTATAGGGTGCACTGTTCTTTTTCCACTTTATCACCGCGGCGGCAGTGCCCCTCTTTTTGTTCTTCTTAAAGCTAATCTTATAGTCCTTTTTATAGGTATACAGGACCCCGTTATAAATAATAAAGGATTTCTTTGAGGGTGTGATCTTCTTTCCGGTAAACTGATAATTCTGGCTGTCTGCAGCTTTTCCGTCCTCCAGGCTCACGCATAAAACGTCCTTTCCGTCCTGAGTCCTGTAAGTATTGTACACCGTATTGTGGATAAGGGTCACTTCCTGTCCTGAGGCATCCTTTACCTTTTCCTCTATATCAGGGGGATAGGTATCATCTGTGAATACCGTATGGGCGGAGATACAGAAGTTGCCATTACCGCTTCCTTCTTCCCAGTCTTCGTCGTCAGCCAGATCAATCCATTCGCCGTTTTTCAGATAAAAGCTCTGGCCATTCTTTAACCCGCACTTACTTTTCACTTTTTTTAATTCAAGGTCGGATTCATAGCACACGGAGCTCTTTCCGGTACGAACCACCACCGAAAAGGAGGTATCCTTTTCAAGGAGAGCCGGGGCGGCAAGCGGAACCGTGTATATGCCGGGGAGTGCAAATTCGCCCTTTGTGGTGGATTCTTCGAGCTTTATCCCATCTGTCGGACTCCCCCCATCCTTCAGATTCCGGTATATTTCTATCTCATAATCGGTCTCCTCCGGAATCTCCAGAGTCACCTCCTTAAGATACTCATTACTGTCCTTCTGCACCTTATACACATTTGCAACGCTGGTACCAACAGTAGCACTTCTAATCGAATGTATCTGGGAGTCATAATAGTAGTTATTATCGTATCTTTTTACGTCCTTTGTAACCTCGAATATATATGCACCGTTTGTAAGTCCCCTATCATAATAGGAGAGCCAGAAATAATTATTGTAATTATAGAAATCTTTATCCGTATCAGCCCAGCTGTTTCTCACAAGCCAGGCCCCGTCATGTCCGGGATCCTCATTGAAATTACTGCGGGAAAAACTGTCATTCCAGCCCACAACAGTCACAAGATGGTTTTGTCCACCTGAATTATAACAATAATATGCGTTATATTTTTCATTGTAATAGCTGTTGAAGAGTTTATCACCGGATGT
Source organism: uncultured Lachnospiraceae bacterium (assembly GCA_902803625.1). GTDB lineage: Bacteria > Bacillota > Clostridia > Lachnospirales > Lachnospiraceae > NK4A144. The sequence goes on along the minus strand of CADCQV010000222.1, from coordinate 5,271 downwards.
TTCCGCATCAAAAAATATCCCTACGGCCCCGTTCTGCATCAGGGCTTCCTTCACGACCTTCATGCCGTTTTCATCATGTATATCGGCTGCATAAAGATCCGTAAGGTCATATATCTCCTTATCCGCAAGGGCATCCAGGTCTATATTCATAAGGTTATCGTTTTCATCGAAGCGGGGATCTCTTTTGTAATCTTTTGTATCCACAGCAGACTCCGCATAGGGAAGCTCATTCTCTGAGACAAAACCGAAGCCCTTACTAAGGTACTGCCCCGTCAACAGGTGGTTTCCTCCGGCATCTAAGAGAAACGCATCACTGGCTTTCTCATCCTCCGACACTTTCGGTACTATCTCACTTACTGCAGCATCATTACCTACAATGGGGTTTTCCCTGGTCTTATAGATCCCGAGCGCGAGATAGAGCTCGCTTAAGTCTATGCTTTTATCCGCTCTTCCCTTATTGATCTCCCTGAATTCCACCGGTGCGATGGTGGAAAAATCCCAGCAGGTACCAAAGTTGGCCTGATCCCGTACAGGGGGATACATAGCAGTGATTTTCTCCTTTGTCTCCTCGTCCGTATTTCCGGGAAAACGGGACGGGAGATTTACTCTCGGAGTATAGTCAGTCTGTGCAAGGGAAGCGTTTTCACCATGGGCACGGCTTTTTATTTCCGAAAATGAAATGTCCTCATCCGTCATCTTAACATCATTATCCCAGGGCATGGGTATGCCCCCGGTCTTCCGTGATACCATTTCTTCCTCATTATCAGCTTCAGCCTCTGCAGCTATGCCTGTGCTGTTCCCGGAAAGTCCTTCGGCTTCTGCCGCTATGCCTATACTGTCCACGGACAGGCTCCCGGCTTCTGCTGCTTTGCCTATACTGTCATCGGACAATGCTGCTATGCCTATACTGTCATCGGACAATGCTTCGCTTTCTGCTGCGGCAGCCGCACTGTCACCGGACAAAGCCTCCGGTTCTGCAAATACGGTAACAGCTGACAGTAGAAGTGTAGATATAACAACTGAAACGATCAATCCGTATGATCTTTTATTTCGCATACAACGGTCCTTTCTTATAATGAGTCGCATAGTTATTCTTTATTGGTTTTCATACGTCACTTGCGGTTCCGCAAGTGACTGTTCTGAATAGTTACCTTTATTCTACAAAAAAAGCGGAACAAACACAATGCCCCGCTTTATCATTACATCAGTTCTGTGTCTTTAAGGTCCGCCGAACCTGAATCTTCCCGCCAAAATACCGGAAATCTTACCGGTAACCACCCGGCAGAGTACGCGGACTCATCATAATCCTTCGATCAAACGGAAGCAGCTGTGGCAGAGCCCCCTACCGCCGGAATAAAGCTCTATCATCCGCTTTTCCTTCTTTCCAGTTACGGGATCCTCGCTGCAGTATGGGCAGTAGGCACTGATAACAACCGCATCGTCTCCGGTATTCGCTCCACCTGCTGCATTTTCGAGCTCATCATCTGAAAGCATCCTCAGATTTTTTGATCCTCTTATAGTATCATCTATAACACCCTGAAGGCTGCTCGCTTCTTCAAATCTCTGATAGTCAAACAGTGTTTTCAACATTCTACCTGTATTACTCATATTCTACTCCTCCTCCGCTTATTTCCTGTTCTGATTATTTATACGATGCTGAAACCGCCTTTGGCAGCTTTTTTTGTAAAAAATTCTTTCATAGCCTTCAAAGCGCTGTTATGCCTTATCTTTACCTGACCGTATGAGAGCCCTGTCCTTGCTTCTATCTCCCTAAGCTTCAGTCCCTCGTAATAATGCAGCACTATAACCATTCTTTCCTCATCCGAGAGCTTTTTTAAGGCATCCGCAAGCTCATTCAGGGTCTCCCGGTTTAAGAGCTCACTATCGACCTGAAAGTCTGACGAAAGCTCCTCGGGTATCTCCTCCGTGGTCTTATGGGTTCTGTAATAGTCTATAATGGTATTTCTGGCAATCGTAAAGATCCAGGTAGATAAAGAGGCCTTCTCGCTGTTATAGCCACCGAGATAACTCTGCACCTTTATGAATACGTCTGAGCAGATATCCTCCGCATCCTCCGGAATGTTTACCTTGCTTCTGATAAAATTCAATACCTTGTCGTGGTATTCCCTGTAAATTGCCTCTATATCCATATCTTCTCCGTTTCAGATGAGTATCATCCAGCACATTCTATCATAAAAAGAAGTCAACGGGGACGGTTCTTTCTGCTTATTTTTCAGGATCTGAACTCCACTTCCCCGGACAGTCTCTCTGTCAGAGTGTCCGTCAAAAGCCCCGCTACCTCCGACTCAGCTTTTACAAGGAAACAAACCCGTTCACCATACTCTGTATTATCAGGAATAATGCCGTATTCCTCCAGTATCCTCCGCGCCTTCCCTTCATTCCGGTAATCAAAGGTAAAGCTCAGGTCCCTGCTGTCAGTAACCCTTACTATGCCCTTTTCTGCAGCCTTCAGGGCTTCCTTTGAGGCTTCCGTATAGGCACGTACCAGACCGCCGGTACCTAGAAGTGTGCCTCCAAAATATCTGGTCACCACAAGGATAACGTTCTTTAACCCCGCCCCGGACAGTACACTCATAATGGGCTTTCCCGCGGTTCCGGAGGGTTCCCCGTCATCGGAGGAATGAAGGATGTCCGGCGCTCCATCTTCACCCGCGATTATGTACGCGCTGCAATTGTGCTTCGCGTCGTAGTGTTTTTTCTTTATTGAGTTTAAAAAACTCACAGCCTCTTCAGGAGAGGAAACATGGGAAAGATAAGCTATGAATCTGGATTTTTTCTCCGTTATCTCGCCGGTAAAGATAGAGTTTTCTTTTAGAGTGCGGTACTTTTCCATAAAGTCTGTATTATTTATAAAGATCCTTCGTCGCTTCGCTCCTCAGGATGACAAAAACGCTCCTCAGGATTCCGCCGGCGGTACGCCGTACTTTATTGCGGAAACCGGACAGACATAGGCACAGCTTGCACACATAAGGCAGGGCTTCTCCCACTCGGGTCTGTTGTTTATCCATTTGATATGCCCTGTGGGACATTCGTCATAGCATAGCCTGCAGGAGTCACACTCCTCAGTGGCATAAAATCTGGGATCCCTGCTTCTGTCCGACCACTTTTCTTTTTTTACAAGCCACTTCAAAAAATCTTTCAGCATTTTCCTTCAATAAAAGCCCGCATATGGTGCGGGCTTTTTCTGTGTTTTTCCGGTACCTGTTTTCAGGAATCCTTATCACTCCATTACGATATCGCCCCACTCTTCCTCACGTATCAGGGCAACATAGGTCTTTCCGACATTTATCTTTATCTCGTTACCATCCATATCGTAATAGCGGGTAGCATCAAGGTCGTTCTGCTTCGTCCACTTTACAGGGATAGCCTTTCCCTGCGTGATGAACCAGCCGTCACGGTTTGATTCGCTGGGATAGTACATCATGTAGCCATGGTCATCCAACCGCTCCAGCCTTGCATTCTGCAGAAGAAGATTGGTAAAGGCGATCTGGACATTGCCGTTTCCTGCGTCCACCTCCTTCTGATTGTACTGGAAGTACTTATATGTCTTGCTCTCACTGTCGTACTCGAGCCATGGGTTATTATGATGGAAGGGCAGGCTTATCTTCTCGCAGGTCTTTGCATCGGAATACTGTGAAAGGTCATTCGGCTTTGTATGTGAGGCAAACTGATAGTGGGGAAGCCCCGTATAGTATTCGTTATAGGTGGTGCTGAAGCCTGTATTCTTAAAGTTCTTTTCCAGATCCCCGGGAAGTATGTACTCTGTAAATTCCCTGGGCTTTCCGTTATCAACTCTGGAGAAGGTACCGCTGAAACGCTCTACAAATGGATTCTTGTAGAAATTGTCATTCCAGAAGGGACCGCCGTCATGACAGAGAACAGCATTCCACTCAGGGAAGATCTGAAGGTTGGTGGGTCTCGTGCTTCTGATGGAACCAAGCTGCTTAATGGCACCCCAGTCCTTCACCATTACCATAAATCTGGTGACTCCCTCATTCTGGGTGGAATTAACCATTTCATACATAATATCCGAGGTAGAGATACCAAAGTGGGGAAGCGCGGTCTTCTCATCATCAACCATTACGGCTATAGGCCTCTGATCCTTTAAGGATTCGTCTATCCACTCCCCTGTAAGCTCGCTGGCATACATACCGTCGGGAGGGGTCTCCACCTCTTCCTCCTCCACCTCTTCCTCCTCTGCAGGAGCCTCTGATGAAGGTTCCTCGGGAGCTACGGCGATAATGGGTTCTTCACTTGCCTCTGTGGGCTGTTCCTTAGCTTCTTCTTTTTTCTTGCATCCGGAAAGCAGCATTGAAAGAGAAAGGGCTGCAACCAGAAGGATACTCAGGTTCTTTTTCATAAATAATTATCTCCAATTCATCTTTAGATCTGTTCATACCGTAAAGTTATTTATGAACAGTTCCTTACATTACAGAAACCACCGGAGCCGTCCGCTCTTAAAAAGGGTTTCCAAATCACAACACTTTGAACATAATATCACATAATAACAAGATATGGTATATATATTTCAAAAAAAGATCATATGCCCCGGTTTAGTGTCATTCTGAGCGGTGCGAAAAACTATCAAGGCCGGTTGGAAAGATCCTTCGCTTACGCTCAGGATGACAGACTTCTGACGCTCAGGATGACAGGTTTCTGACGCTCAGGATGACAGACTTCTGACGCTCAGGATGTCAAAAGATCATAACAACGGCTTCCTGTAAATGATGTCCGTCCGGGAAGGGCCGTTGCTTACGATGGTAATGGGGTAGCCCAGGCTTTTCTCTATGAAATTGACGTAATCCTGTGCCTCCTTCGGCAGCTCCTCAAAGCTCTTTATGCCGCGGAGATCGCATTTCCAGCCCTTAAAGGTCTTTAATACAGGCTTGCATCTGACGAGATCCTTTGTCACGGGGAATTCCTGTATTTCCTTCCCGTCAAGCTCATATGCCACACAGACCGGTATCTCATCAAGATAGCCAAGGGCATCCAGAACAGTGAGTGCCACATCGGTAGCACCCTGCAGACGGCAGCCGTACCTTGAAGCGACAATATCGTACCAGCCGACTCTCCTTGGTCTACCGGTGGTAGCGCCGTATTCCCCGCCGTCTCCGCCGTGGTTTCTAAGAGCCTCCGCCTCATCACCGAAGATCTCGGAAACAAAGGCACCTGCTCCAACCGCCGATGAATACGCCTTGGAAACAGCTATAATCTCCTTTATCTCATAGGGCGGTATCCCAGCTCCGATGG
>CADCQV010000221.1 GCA_902803625.1 uncultured Lachnospiraceae bacterium | reverse complement strand
CGCGGGGAAATATATGGAAAGATTCAGCTACGAGAATGATGAACTGACTGTTCTGGAAAATAGCAGCATACCTTTCGGGATATATCAGTTTATAAATAAAAGGGTTGTTACCGTGGTGCTTTCAAAGGGCTTTATCGAGCTCTTCGGCTTCGAAGACGAGGATGAGGTCTATAAGCTTATGGATAACGATATGTACCGGGATACGCATCCCGAGGACGTTTCGCGTATCGAGGAGGCTGCGATGCGCTTTGCGACCGAGGGCAGGGAGTATTCCGTGGTATACAGGTCAAAGATATACGGGAATTATCATGTGATCTACGCCCAGGGAAGGCATTTCTATACGGATTCCGGTGAGAGACTCGCCGTTGTCTGGTATATGGACGAGGGTGTGTACAATAAGGACCAGGATGATATATTCGAGCAGGAGCTGGACAGAGAGATCAGGAACAGCAACCGGGAGATAAGGGGAAGCTTTGATTACCTCACCGGTCTTCCCGGGATGAATTACTTCTTTGAGCTTGCGGAGGCCGGACGGGCGGATATTCTTTCAAGAGGAGACGATCCCGCCCTTCTTTTCTTTGATTTCAACGGAATGAAGCAGTATAACCTGCAGTACGGCTTTACCGAGGGGGATAAGCTCATTAAGGAGATGTCTACGGTTCTTATCAGGCATTTCACAAGTGAAAACTGCTGCCGCTTCGGCGGAGACCGCTTTGTCGTATATACGGATGACAGAAAGCTGGAGGAGAGGCTTAAGCAGATATTTGAGGAATGCAGGGATTTAAATGACGGAAGGAGTCTGCCTGTAAGGGTGGGCATCTATCTCCACAGCATGGGGAATGTAGGGGCCGGCATTGCCTGTGACCGGGCAAAGATGGCCTGCGATATAAACAGGAACTGCTTCACCTCCGTTTTCAGCTATTTCAGTGAGGAAATGCTGGAGGAAGCGGAGAAGCATCAGTATATCACCGATAATCTGGACAGAGCCTTAAATGAAAAGTGGATACAGGTTTATTACCAGCCCCTTATCCGCTCCGCAAACGGCAGGGTCTGTGATGAGGAGGCTCTGGCACGCTGGATAGATCCCGTAAGGGGCTTTATGTCTCCCGCGGATTTTATTCCGATACTGGAGGACAGCAGGCTTATTTACAAGCTGGATCTCTATGTTACGGAACAGATAATCGCCAGAATGAAGAGGATGGAGGAGGAAGGACTCTATATTGTTCCCTGCTCCGTCAATATCTCCAGATCGGATTTTGAATCCTGCGATATTGTGGAAGAGATACACCGCAGAGTGATGACCGCCGGAGTGTCACCCGGACTCCTGACAATAGAGATAACAGAGAGCATAGTCGGAAGCGATGTGGAATATATGCGAAGACAGGTGGAACGCTTCCATGAGCTGGGCTTCAAGGTCTGGATGGATGATTACGGAAGCGGGTATTCTTCCCCGGACATCCTTATGACCATACCCTTTGACGCCATAAAGCTCGATATGCAGTTTCTCCGCCAGTTTGACAAGAACAGGAACAGTAAGACCATTATTAACGGTCTCATAAAGATGGCTATCGGTCTCGGGATAGATACGGTGGCTGAGGGGGTGGAAACCGAGGAGCAGGTGGAGTTTTTGAAGGAAACCGGCTGCACCCGGCTTCAGGGCTTTTATTTCTGTAAGCCACTTCCTCTCGGCGATGTCTTAAAGCGCTATGAGACGGGAAAACAGATCGGCTTTGAGAATCCGGCTGAATCGGAATATTATGCAGAGATAGGAAAGGTGAATCTCTATGACCTTTCGCTTTCCGCGGCAGATGAAGAGCAGTTTCATGACTACTTCAATACCATGCCCATGGCGGTTATGGAGTTAAATGGTGACATTATATCCGTAATCCGCAGTAATAAGTCCTTCAGGGAGCTTATAGAACGGATCTTCCCGTCAATGGAGATTTATACCCGTGTAATGACCACAGGATATTCGGTCACATCAGATTCATTTTTCCTTAAGGGTCTTAAGCAGTGTGCCATAGACGGACGGCAGATGATAGTTGATGAAAAAACAAGGGACGGAAAGAAGGTTCATATTCTTTTAAGGAAGGTTGCCGATAATCCGGTGTCGGGAGTAAGTGCGCTTTCCGTTGTTGTGCTTGAGATCACCGATGAAAAGCCGGGACTGTCGTTTGCACTTGTGGCGCAGGCACTGTCCTCCGACTATCTGTATCTCTATTATGTGGATACCAATAGTGAGGATTTTGCGGAATACAGACCCAATGCTTCAAGCGGGGACATGCTGGTCGAGAGGCATGGGAAAAACTTCTTTGAGGAGAGCAGGAAGGATGCCATGAAGATTCTCTTTGAAGAGGACAGGGATGCCTTTGTGGAAGCCTTTAATAAAGAAAACGTAATGGGGCTGATAAGTGAAAACGGATCATTTACCCTGACATACAGGCAGATCATAGACGGGAAGCCGGTTTATGTGAATATGAAGGCCGTCCGCATCGGGGATGACGGAGAGCATATCATAATCGGAATAAATAACGTGGATGTGCAGATGAGACAGCAGGAGGCACTGGAGCGGCTGAAGGAAGAGCGTATGTCCTTCTCCAGGATAAATGCCCTAAGCGGTGAGTTTATCGCCTATTATACCGTTAATCCCTATAATAACCACTATTTTGAGTTCAGTGCTTCGAGTGATTACGCGAGTCTCGGGGTATCAAATGAGGGAGAAAATTTCTTTGAGGATGCCGTAAGGGATGCAAAGGTGGCTATATATAAGGACGATCTCGAGTATTTCAAACAGGAATTCACGAAGGAAAAGATATTTAAGAGCATACAGGAATCTGATGTGTTTCTTCTGAAATACAGGCTTTTAATAAACGGTGAACCGGTTCCCGTCCGCTTAAAGGCTGCCCTGGTCAATGAAAACGGCCGGCAGCGGCTGATCATCGGTATAAGTGAGTGCAGCTGAAATGGGAACCAGGTTTTTCTCAGAGCTCCTCGCTCTCAGTGAAAAAAGCATATTTCTTAAGCTGCCGTTATTTATAATAATGGGAGTTTATCTTTTCTTTTACTACATCCTTATTTTTCTCTATTCCAATATGAGGAAGATCACCGGGACGGTTCTCGTCCTGCTTATTTTTGTGGTATTTAACAGCTTTTCCTTTGCTGGGGAGGTTGAGAAGAGCGGGAAAAAGGAGACGGTCCATGTGGCTACGGATGAGGGGGATATCGTTGTGGAAGGGCTTGATGTTCCCACAGATGCCATAACGATACCGCCTGTCACGGTCATCTCGACTCCCGAGAGCGGGGAAAGAGACGCTGCGGTTTCGGAAAATGACCTTATCGCCGCATTGAATGCTGCGGCGGAGAGCGGGAGGCTTATCGAGAATGATTTCCAGGCCGATGAGAATGCGAGGATCTATGACGAGGAAAAGGGCTATGTCCGGGCATCATATAAGGACGACTGGTCATTGATCCTTATCAACAAGGAGCACCATATTCCGGAGGATTATGAATTTGAGCTTGAAACCATAAGAGGCCAGATAAAGAGTGATGTCCGGGTGATACCGTATGTGCTTGATATGATAAACGGTGCGAAGGAGGACGGGGTAACCATAATGATCTGCTCGCCCTATCGTTCGGATGAAAGGCAGGAGGTGCTCTTTAAGAGAAAGCAGAAGCAGTATATGAGGAAGGGCTACAGTGAGGAAGAAGCTTATAATCTTGCGAGTCAGACCATAGCGATCCCGGGAACGAGCGAGCACCAGGTGGGGCTTGCCTTTGACTTTATCTCAGATGATTACAAGATGCTGGATGCGGGCTTTGCGGATACCAGAGGCGGCAGGTGGCTAAAGGAAAACTGCGCAAAGTACGGCTTTATCTTGAGATACCCTCTCGGGAAGGAAAGCATAACGGAGATCGAATTCGAGCCCTGGCACTATAGATACGTGGGGAGGCCTGCAGCGGAGGAGATAATGGAGAGTGGTCTCTGCCTCGAGGAATATGTGGAAAAGATCGGAGCTATGGAATAATGTATGAACTCTTAAAAAAAGACGGACGGGCAAAAAGGGGGCGGTTTACCACGGTTCACGGTGTTATCGAGACCCCTGTTTTTATGAATGTGGGAACCGTGGCGGCGATAAAGGGAGCCGTGTCATCACCGGACTTACACGGATTAAAAACCCAGGTGGAGCTTTGCAATACATATCACCTTCACGTGAGAACCGGGGATGAGAGGATAAAGCGTCTGGGAGGGCTCCATAAGTTTATGAACTGGGACAGACCCATACTTACGGATTCCGGGGGATTTCAGGTTTTTTCCCTTGCCTCCTTAAGGAAGATAAAGGAGGAGGGAGTAACCTTCAGATCCCATATAGACGGAAGAAAGATTTTTATGGGACCGGAGGAGTCCATCAGGATACAGTCAAACTTAGGCTCCACCATAGCCATGGCCTTTGACGAATGTCCGAATGCAAAGGCTGACCGGGAATATGTTCTTCCGTCGGTCGAACGCACCACCAGGTGGCTTAAGCGCTGCAAGGCAGAGATGGAGCGCCTGAATTCCCTTCCGGACACCATAAACAGGTCGCAGCTTCTTTTCGGTATTAACCAGGGTGCAGTTTATGATGATATAAGGATAGCCCAGGCAGAGGAAATAGCGGAGCTTGATCTGGACGGATACGCCATCGGCGGATTGGCAGTCGGCGAGCCTGCATCTGAAATGTATCGTGTCATATCAGCCGTGGAACCGTATATGCCTGCAGAGAAAATCAGATATTTGATGGGCGTCGGCACACCGGGGAATATTCTGGAGAGCGTGAGAAGGGG
>CADCQV010000220.1 GCA_902803625.1 uncultured Lachnospiraceae bacterium | reverse complement strand
CTATTATCTAATTTACAGAGATTTTTTCAAACCCTCGAAAAAGGGGGACGGTTATGAACCGTCCCCGATTTTGTGTTTATAAATCGATTATCGTATAGGTGTCCCGGGTCTTTTTTGCCTCATACAGCGCCTTATCCGCGGTCTGGATCAGACTATTGACAAGCTCTGTTCCGAAGACGCCGCCAAAGCTCATGGTTATGGTTATACCGTGACTGCTTGCGGCCTTGATATTTCTAAGCTCAGGCTTTATGGAAGATAGCTTTTCCTCCAGGCCTTTTTTTGTGATATCGAAAAATACCATCAAAAACTCGTCGCCGCCGTAGCGGATGACCACGTTATCCTCTCCCACAGACCGGTCAAGTATTCCTGCAACCTCTTTGATAACTTCATCACCGCAACGGTGACCGGCAGTATCATTGATCGTCTTAAAAAGATCGATGTCAGCCATAACAACTGCATTGCAGGGCTCATAGACCAGCTTCTCATCCAGGAACTTTCTGTTGTGGATCTTGGAAAGAGAATCAATATAGATCTCTGTTTCAAATTCGGAGATCTTTTTCTGCTGCGCCAGGCTCTGGAGCTTGGCTTCAGTGGTATCCTGACAGCCGTAAACGATGTGGGCGATACTGCCATCCTCATTCCTGTCGCCAACCATAAAGATGCCATCAAACCAGCGGTTTGCACTTTCGCTGTAAAACTCCTTGCTGGTGGATCCATGTTCTTCGATAGCGGTAAGGATCTTATCCTTATCCAGCCATTCATACAGATCCGCACGGAAGCCCTCGGCTACTGATACGGCCACATTGTTCTTTAAGAACTGAAGGGCATCAGGATCCTTGGGGACCATCTCCACATATTCGTTGGTACTGATCATGCGGTAGCTCATATCGCTGACGTCGATAAACATGGAGAAATTGAAGACCTTGCTGATGGCTTCGATTATCTTCAGATACTCCTCCAGCTCCTGCTGTGCTGTGATGTCACGATAGCAGCCCACGTAGATCTCCAGGGAACCATCATCCGGGCGTCGGATAAATCTTCCTGCTCCTGTGACCCAGATGATACTGCCATCCTTTTTTTGCATGCGATATGTAGCGTGGGTGATATCCGGCAGCTCGCGGTGCATCTTGACGGAATCCCAAAACAGCTTAACTATGCCGTCTCGCTCCTCCGGCACCAGAGTCTTTACCCAGCTGTCGAATTCATTGGGCAGATCACTAAGCCCATCATAGCCCAGCATCTGTCTGGTCTCATCATTGAATTCAAAACTGAGCATGTTTTCATTACGGTCAAAGGTGCAGAAGTACATACCTGCTTTCAGTCCCTTGGCGAACATGTCCTCTCTGTATCTGGCGATGCGGTACTTGCTGTTTGCCTCATCGATCCTTTTGTTACATTCATTAATGAGGTCATGCATATCCTCAGGGTAGTCGGATATATCAAATAAAGGTGTAACATCATCTACAGCCTGACTTGCCTCGGCGACAAATTGTCCAATACCGTTATCAATGCTGCCCGCAACATTTTGCTGGTCCATAAGTACTCCTTCTGCCACAGATTAACTCGCAATACTAACCGATTGTACCATATCTGATGCATTTTATAAAAGGAGGGAAGTGGCGGCCTAGGATGCCTTGGATGACGACTCCACTATAGCTTTTACTGCGGTTTCATATTCGGTGCGGTTTTTTTACAGGATGCTTTTTTAATCCAAAAAGCGGAACGTTATGATGTGAAAGGGAGAAAGTATATTGGAACCCCATCCAAGTATTACTTTTATGATATAGGTATCAGAAATGCTCACCATAACCTCAAATTATTTAAATGAAAAACCTCAAAGCACTTAAATAATAGTAACAAAAACGCTGAATTCTTCGGGAAAAGTAATATACATGTCCTAACCCGGGAAATATAACGATTGTTGTAGTTGCTTTGAATTTGAAATAATAAGGCGTTAACAACACCTATATTTCAACAAATGCTTTACAAGTTGAAATAAGAGATATATTATGTATTTGTTATTTCAGATTGAAGGAGATTTCTATGGGCAGATCAGGTGAATTGGTAACGAATCTACGTGGTGAAGCAGCATATCAGTCATTTAAGCCTTCGCCGTTGCCTCCGAATCCGGAGCTTAATATCAGTAGGGATATAGTCAAGAAGCTGGTGGAAGCCAACAGAGATCTGGTAAGGCTTGACACAGCGGCAAAGCTTATACCGAATGTTGAGCTCTTCATTTCCATGTATGTAAGAAAAGAAGCGCTTATTTCCTCACAGATAGAAGGTATACAGTGTACGCTGGATGATGTTCTTGATCCGGGAGCCAGCGGAAATGCAAATCTTGATGTTGGGGATGTTATCAATTATGTGAGAGCTTGTACATACGCAATAGTCAGACTGGATAAACTGCCTTTATGCAACAGACTCTTACGGGAAATTCATCAGGAACTGCTTACAGGAGTCAGAGGTCAGGAAAAGAATCCGGGTGAATTTCGCAGATCTCAAAACTGGATCGGCGCTGCTAATTGCACGTTAAGGGAGGCAAGATACATCCCGCCGAATGTAGAAGATATGAACGCCGCAATGACGGATCTGGAAAGATATATGAACGAAGGGGATGATTACGATCCGCTCATCAGGATTGCACTGATCCATTATCAGTTTGAAACAATCCATCCGTTCCTTGATGGAAATGGAAGAGTAGGGCGGTTAATGATATTACTGTATCTTATTGAACAGAGATATATTTCCAAGCCGATTATTTATATTTCCTACTTTTTGAAAAAGAACCAGATAGAATACTATGACCGTATTTCGGAGGTAAGAAGAAGCGGAAATTATGAGCAATGGGTCGGATTCTTTCTTGAAGCGGTATCAGCGGCAGCGAAGGATTCATTGGTTACGATAGAAAAGTTGTCATCACTTCATGAGGGCAATGTTGAAAAACTTCCTGTTACCGCGAGAAAGAATGATAATGTAAGAAGAGTCTTTGATTATATAGAGCAGTATCCCATCATTGATATCAAAAGAACGGCGGCTGACCTGAGAGTAAGCTATAACACGGTATCGGCTGCTGTGGGGAAGTTGGTTCAGGCAAGTATATTGAAGGAAACAACAAATGCGTCGCGAAACAGGGTGTTTTCATATGAAGAGTATCTGAATATCCTTCGTAAGGACACGTGAAAAATGATTAAATAAGCTAAGGCATTAGGAAGGATATTTAGATACGAAACCTCAAATTACCATTGGGCAAAGTATTATGCTCCGCAGGAATTGGATAATATCTAGACAAGTGCTTCTATACCCTCGTTTGTGATACCTGGCGGGAGCGGATATGAAATACCCTTTGCCTGTTCAAAAGCCTTAAGGAAT
>CADCQV010000219.1 GCA_902803625.1 uncultured Lachnospiraceae bacterium | reverse complement strand
CTCAGAATGACAATGAGGCTCAAAGCAGCTCAGAATGACAATGAGGCTCAAAGCAGCTCAGAATGACAAAGAAGCCCGGAATGACAAAGAAACTCAGAATGACTTGCAGAAGATGTATATTTTGGGTATGATAAAGCTTACGTAAATTTTAAAAAAGGATTTCAAAAAAGGAGAGATCAACAAATGTCAGGTATCGTATTAACGGGCGCAGGAGCAACTTCGGGTTTCGGCGGAATGGGCGCTATGATTCTTTACATAGTCGCTATCATCGGCTTCTTCTACTTTATCTCCATCCGTCCACAGAAGAAGGAACAGGACAGGATAAAGGCCATGATAGATGCCATGGAGGTAGGGGATTATGTGGTTACGACCAGCGGCTTCTACGGCATGATCATCGATATTTCCGATGATATGGTAATTGTGGAATTCGGAAGCAACAAAAACTGCCGTATCCCTATGAAGAAATCCGCCATAACCGAGATTGAGAAGGCTGCAGCAAATTCAGCCAATGAGTAAGGGGTAAATGAGATGAATTATAAGATAGGTCTCATCCGGGGAGACGGAATAGGCCCCGAGATCGTCAATGAGGCAAAGAAGGTTCTGGACCGTATATGTGAGAAATACGGTCATTCCTTTGAATACGAAGATATACTTATGGGAGGCTGTTCCATCGATGTCCATGGAGTTCCGCTCACGGACGGGGCGATTGAGGCCGCTAAGGGATCCGATGCGGTGCTTATGGGCTCCATCGGAGGCAATACATCGACCTCACCCTGGTATAAGCTTCCTCCCGACAAAAGACCGGAAGCCGGGCTTCTGGGTATAAGGAAGGCTCTCGGACTTTTTGCGAACCTCCGTCCTTCAAAGCTCTATAAGGAGCTTTCTTCAGCCTGTCCTTTAAGGAAGGAGACTGCGGATAAGGGCTTTGATATGCTCATTATGCGTGAGCTTACGGGAGGGCTCTATTTCGGGGACAGATATACAAAGGATGTAAACGGGGTAAGGACAGCGGTCGATACCCTGAGCTACAACGAGGATGAGATAAGGCGTATAGCAGTCAAGGCCTTCGAGGTGGCAAAAAAACGCCGGAAAAAGGTTACGAGCATCGACAAAGCCAATGTTCTGGATTCGTCCAGGCTCTGGAGGGCAGTGACCGAGGAGGTTTCGAAGGATTATCCGGATATTGCGCTAGAGCATATGCTGGTCGACAATGCGGCAATGCAGCTTGTGAAGGATCCCGGTCAGTTTGATGTCATTCTTACGGAGAATATGTTCGGGGATATCCTTTCGGACGAGGCTGCGGAGATCACAGGCTCCATAGGCATGCTTCCAAGCGCGTCCCTTAATGAGACCAAATTCGGACTTTATGAGCCAAGCGGCGGTTCGGCCCCCGATATTGCGGGAAAGAATATCGCAAATCCCATAGCCACTATTCTTTCCGCAGCGATGATGCTGAGATTTTCATTTGATCTAACAGAGGAGGCCGACAGGATAGATAATGCGGTACAGGCCGTATTGTCAAAGGGAATAAGGACAGGAGATATCTGGTCGGAAGGCTTAAGAAGGGTCAGCACATCCGAAATGGGTGATGCTGTTTGTGATGAGATTTGATCAGGAGGACAGCTCATGCGTAGTGATAATGTAAAAAAGGGTGACCAGGCGGCTCCCGCAAGAAGCTTATTTAATGCGCTGGGATTTACCAGGGAAGAAATGAAGAAGCCCATGGTGGGTATTGTGAGCTCATATAATGAGATAGTTCCGGGGCATATGAATATTGATAAGATCGTGGAGGCCGTGAAGCTGGGTGTTGCGGAGGCAGGCGGAATGCCTGTGGTATTCCCGGCGATCGCGGTATGTGACGGTATTGCAATGGGGCATATCGGAATGAAGTACTCTCTGGTGACCCGTGATCTTATAGCGGATTCCACGGAGTGTATGGCACTTGCACATCAGTTTGACGCTTTGGTTATGGTGCCGAACTGCGACAAGAACGTGCCGGGACTCCTGATGGCGGCAGCAAGGGTCAATATACCCACTGTATTTGTTTCCGGAGGACCGATGCTCGCAGGGCGTGTCCACGGGAAAAAGCGCTCATTATCCTCAATGTTCGAGGCTGTCGGGGAAAAGGCAGCGGGAAAAATAGATGATAAGGAGCTTGATTACTTTGATGAGCATGTATGTCCTACCTGCGGTAGCTGCTCGGGAATGTACACGGCAAATTCCATGAACTGCCTCACAGAGGCCATCGGTATGGGTCTAAAGGGAAACGGAACCGTTCCCGCGGTTTATTCCGAAAGACTCCGTCTCGCAAAGACAGCGGGATACAGGGTCATGGAAATGTATGAAAAGAATATCCGCCCGAGAGACATTATGACAGAGGATGCCTTTATGAACGCCATGACTGTGGATATGGCTCTCGGCTGCTCCACGAATACAATGCTCCACCTTCCTGCGATAGCGCATGAATGCGGCATCAGGCTTGATATGGAGATCGCAAACGAGGTTTCCGCAAAGACACCGAATCTCTGCCATCTTGCCCCTGCGGGACATACCTATATGGAGGATCTGAATGAAGCAGGCGGCGTTTATGCCGTAATGAAGGAGCTTTCAAAGAAGAACCTTCTTAATCTTGACTGTATGACAGTTACGGGAAAGACCGTTGGAGAGAATATCAAAGACGCGCATAATCTTGATACCGAGACCATAAGACCCATTGACAATCCCTATATGAAGGAGGGCGGTATAGCAGTACTTAAGGGCAATATCGCTCCGGATACGGGCATTGTGAAGCGTTCGGCCGTTGTTCCCGAAATGATGGTACACGAGGGACCGGCAAGGGTCTTTGACAGTGAAGAGGATGCAATAGAGGCCATTCTCGGCGGAAAGATAAAGGCAGGAGATGTGGTTGTTATCCGTTATGAGGGACCAAAGGGAGGTCCGGGTATGAGGGAGATGCTGAATCCCACCTCAGCTATTGCCGGAATGGGTCTCGGATCCAGTGTGGCTCTTATCACCGACGGAAGATTTTCAGGGGCTTCAAGAGGAGCGTCAATAGGCCATGTTTCACCGGAGGCAGCGGTCGGCGGACCCATAGCCCTTATAGAGGAGGGAGATATCATAAAGATCGATATTCCCAATAATTCACTTAATGTGGATCTTTCAGATGAGGTTCTTTCCGAAAGGAAGGCAAAGTGGACGGCAAAGCCGCCGAAGGTGGATACGGGGTATCTTCAGAGATACCAGAGACTGGTTACCAGCGGCAACAGGGGCGCGGTGCTGGAAATATTATGAGGTTGTAACTATTCAGAACAGTCACTTGCGGAACCGCAAGTGACGTATGAAAACCACGGCATTTTGTACGGGGCACTGACGCGCTTAGCGCGTCAATACGTGCCCGTAAAATGTCCACTGGACATTTCACCTTTCGGTCCATCGTGCAAAGCACGATTTAATTGATCGAATGCGCAATATCTGTTCAGAAGCCAGGGGGTTCTGAACAGATACATGAGGTTTATAAATGCAGCTTACAGGTGCGGAAATAATAGTAGAGGTGCTTAAGGAAGAGGGAGTGGACACGGTCTTCGGTTATCCCGGAGGAGCGATTCTGAATGTCTATGACGCTCTTTATAAGCATTCCGATGAGATAAAGCATATTCTTACGAGCCACGAGCAGGGCGCAAGCCATGCGGCGGACGGCTATGCCAGAGCTACAGGGAAGGTGGGAGTGTGCCTTGCGACCAGCGGCCCCGGGGCAACAAACCTGGTCACGGGTATCGCCACCGCATTTATGGATTCCATCCCAATGGTAGCCATCACCTGCAATGTGAATCTGCCCCTTCTCGGAAAGGATTCCTTCCAGGAGGTGGACATCGCAGGCATCACACTTCCCGTCACGAAGCATAATTACATAATTAAGGACATAAAGAACCTGGCAGTGAAGCTGAGGAGAGCCTTCCGGATAGCAAAATGCGGGCGTCCGGGACCTGTGCTTGTGGACATCACAAAGGATGTGACTGCGAATAAGTGCGAGTATAAAAAGGAGAAGCCCCGTGCCTTAAAGGATTTTAACCGATACACCGGGGAAGATCTGAAGACTGCTGCGAAATATATCAATCAGTCAAAGAAGCCCTTTATCTATGTGGGTGGTGGCGCAGTTATCAGCAATGCCGCTTCGGAGGTAAAGGAATTTGCGTATAAGATCGGAGCGCCGGTCTGCGATACCCTTATGGGAAAGGGTGCCTTTGACAATACAGACCCTCTGTATACCGGAATGATAGGAATGCACGGCACAAAGGCCAGTGATAAGGGGGTAAGCGAGTGTGACTGCCTTATCGCCATGGGAGCCAGGTTTTCCGACAGAGTAACGGGCAACGCAAAGAAATTTGCAAAGAATGCGAAGATCATCCATATTGATATAGACCTTGCGGAAATAAATAAGAATATACGGACCGACGCCAGCATAGTAGGGGACCTGAAGGATATCTTAAGAAAGCTTAATCCTCTTGTGGAAAAGGCAGAGCATAAGGAATGGCTTTCCCATATAAAGGAGCTTAAAGAAAAATATCCCTTATCCTATGATAAGGGTAAGCTTTCCTGTCCCTATGTGATCGAGACACTGGACAGGCTCACGGAGTCGGATGCAATCATAGTGACTGATGTGGGACAGCACCAGATGTGGGCAGCGCAGTACTATCATTTCAGATTCCCGAGGCAGATATTAACAAGCGGGGGCTTAGGTACAATGGGGTACGGTCTCGGAGCCGCCATGGGAGCGAAGGTTGGCTGTCCCGAAAAGACGGTCGTAAATATCGGCGGGGACGGGTGCTTCCGTATGAATATGAACGAGCTTGCGACTCTTAGCCGGAATAATATAAAGGTTATCGATATCATAATAAATAATTCGGTCCTTGGTATGGTAAGGCAGTGGCAGACACTGTTCTACGGAAAGAGATATTCCGAAACCGTGCTCACGGACAAGGTGGACTATGTGAAGGTCGCAGAGGGACTTGGCTGCACGGCCTTCAGGATCACGAAAAAAGAAGAAGTCGAAGAGGTACTGAAGAAAGCCCTGAAGGCAGAGGGACCGGTGGTAATTGACTGCGTGATAGAAAAGGACGACAGTGTCTACCCCATGGTTCCCCCCGGCAAGGCGATTTCTGAAGTATTTGATGAAAGTGACCTGTAGTCACTTGCGGAACCGCAAGTGACGTATGATGAAGCAGGCATTTTGAAGATCCTTCGCTTCGCTCAGGATGACAAGTGCCAATCAGGATGACAAGTGCCGATCAGAATGGCAAATAGTGCGCCGCAAGTGACTTGCGGTATTACAGTAATAAAATCACAGGAAGGAGAGCAGTAAAGTGGGAAGAGTTTATAATTTTTCGGCGGGACCCGCCATGATGCCTGAGGAGGTATTAAAGACCTGTGCGGAGGAGATGCTGGATTACCACGGATCAGGACAGTCTGTTATGGAGATGAGCCACCGTTCCAAGGTGTTCGAAGGCATAATCAATGAGGCAGAGAAGGACTTCCGGGAGCTTGTGGGAATTCCTGAGAATTACAAGGTTCTCTTTTTGCAGGGAGGTGCCTGGACCCAGTTTTCCGCTATCCCGATGAACCTTATGAAGAACAGGAAGGCGGGATACATCATCACCGGACAGTGGGCGAAGAAGGCCTGGGAAGAAGGAAAGAGGTACGGAGATGCGGTGGCTCTTGCATCCAGCGCGGACAAGACCTTCAGCTATATCCCGGATGTTTCGGATCTTCCGATAACCGACGACATGGACTATGTCTATATCTGTCAGAACAACACGATCTACGGCACCAGATATAAGGAGCTACCGAATACGAAGGGAAGGGATCTCATAGCTGATGTTTCCTCAATGTTTCTGTCGGAGCCCCATGATATAACGAAGTACGCTGTTCTCTATGGTGGTGTGCAGAAGAATGTCGGACCGGCGGGAATGTGCATAGTGGTTATCAGGGAGGATCTGATAACCGACGATACACTGCCGGAAACCCCCACACTGCTTAAGTATAAGACCCAGGCAGATGCTGGGTCACTGTTTAATACCCCTCCCTGCTTTACGATCTATACCTGCGGACTGGTATTCAAGTGGTTAAAGAAGCAGGGCGGTCTCTCTGCAATGAAGGAAAAGAATGAGAGGAAGGCGAAGATCCTCTATGATTACCTTGACGGCTCAAAGATGTTCAGGGGCACGGTTGAGAAGGAATACCGTTCACTTATGAATGTTCCCTTTGTGACCGGAGATGATGAGCTGAATAAAAAGTTTATCGCAGAGTCAACGGAAGCAGGCTTTGTAAATCTGAAGGGTCACCGCACCGTAGGCGGGATGAGAGCATCGATCTACAATGCAATGCCGGAAGAGGGTGTTTCGAAGCTTGTGCAGTTTATGGAAGATTTTGAAAAGAAGAACGGATAAGGGGAGAGAAGAATGTTCAAGTATCATATGCTAAACCCTATCGCTGAGATAGGTATAAAGGAATTCGACAATAATTACGTGACATGCGATGACTTTTCCGTGGCGGACTGTGTATTGGTAAGAAGTGCGGATATGCATAAGCTTACCATCCCGGATAATATACTTGCTATTGCCAGAGCAGGAGCCGGAGTCAATAATATCCCTCTTGAGGAGTGTGCAAAAAGAGGCATAGTGGTCTTCAATACCCCCGGAGCAAATGCAAACGGCGTAAAGGAGCTCGTACTTGCCGGAATGCTCTATGCTTCAAGAGGAATTTTCGAGGGAATGGAATGGCTTGAAAGTGAGGGCTTAAACGACCCCAACGTGGCAAAAGCCGCCGAGAAGCAGAAAAAGAACTATGCCGGAACCGAGATAAACGGAAAGAAGCTTGGAGTCATAGGACTCGGAGCCATAGGGGTAAAGGTAGCAAACGCGGCCACGAACCTCGGAATGACGGTTTACGGTTATGATCCCTATATTTCGGTTGATGCGGCCTGGCATCTTTCCCGTTCCATAAAGCATGTACATCAGGTTGAGGAGATATATGCGAACTGTGATTATATCACGATCCATGTGCCGCTTCTCGATTCCACGAGACATATGATAAATGCGGATGCGATCAAGCTTATGAAGGATACCGCGATTCTCCTTAATTTCGCGAGGGACGAGCTGGTTGACGAGGAATCCGTTGTTGCTGCCCTTAAGGTGGGGAAGCTCCGTAAATATGTTTCGGACTTCCCGAATCCGGTTACTCTCGGAAAAGAGGGCTGTATAGTAACACCGCATCTCGGAGCCTCCACAGAGGAATCGGAGGAGAACTGCGCAGTGATGGCCGTAAAGGAACTCAGGGACTATATGGAAAACGGAAATATAAGAAATTCCGTTAATCTTCCGGATATAGAAATGGGACGGCCGGAGACAGTGAGCAGGATCATGATAATCCATAATAATGTTGCAAATGTGCTGACAAGGCTTACCTCGGCCTTCGGTGATGAGGGTATAAATATCGCGACCATGAATTCAAAGAGTAAGGGGGAGAGAGCCATAACCATACTCGATCTCGATTCAACGCCTACGGAGAGCATGCTGACACGCGTGCAGAATGCGAAGGAGGTTATCCGGGTACGGGTCGTGAAGTGAGAAAGATCCTTCGGGCTTAAGCCCTCAGGATTACAAAGAGTGATGTCATTCTGAGCGAAGCGAAGAATCTGAACAGTATGTCATTCTGAGCGAAGCGAAGAATCTTTTATTGACAAAGGATCATGTAACAGAAAGGATAAAAAAGTGGCAGATATACGACCATTCAGGGCAATACGACCGGGTGAGGGACTGGCTGACAAGATCGCGGCACTGCCGTATGATGTTTATTCAAGACAGGGAGCGAAGGAGGAGATCAAACGCGCTCCTCTGTCTTTTTTACGTATTGACAGGCCGGAAACTTCATTTCCCGATGATGTGGATACCTATGACGACCGGGTTTATGTGAAGGCCTGTGAGATACTGGATTCGATGATAGAAAAGGGCGAATTCATTATGGAGGACAGACCTCTTTACTATCTCTATGAGCTCACCATGGACGGAAGGAGCCAGACCGGGGTCGTTGCAGTTTCCTCAGTGAAGGACTATGACAATAATGTGATAAAAAAGCATGAGAATACAACGGAGGAGAAGGAGATCGACAGGATACGCCATGTCGACGCCTGCTCTGCGCATACGGGACCGATCTTCCTTGGATACAGGAAAAATCCCGTGATCTCAGCCATTGTACAGGGGGTAAAGGAAGCTCCCCCGGTATATGATTTCACAAGTCCCGATAATGTACGCCACAGGGTGTGGACGGTTTCCGATGACAGGGATATTGCGGCGATAAGGGGAGCCTTTGACGGCATAAACGATATCTATATCTGCGACGGACACCATAGATGTGCAAGCGCCGTGAAGGTATGCAAAATGAGGGCAGAAGCCCATACGCAGTCAAACGGTGACGAAGAGTACAATTACTTCCTTTCTGTCCTTTTCCCTGCGGATGAGCTTATGATACTTGATTACAACAGGGTGGTGAAGGACTTAAACGGTTTATCCGAGAGCCGTTTCATGGACAGGATCAGAAAGAAATTTGATGTGGGAACGGGAGAGGACAGGCCATTTAAACCCGGGAAAAAGCATGATTTCGGACTATATATCAGCGGGAAGTGGTACAGGCTGACAGCAAAGGACACGATCCTCTCCGGAGATCCTGTGGATGATCTGGATGTATCCCTTCTCCAGAATGAGCTTCTGTCACCGGTACTGAATATAGAGGATCCCAGAACCGATAAGAGAATAGCCTTTATAGGCGGGATCCACGGCATGGAAGGGCTTATTAAAAAGGTGGATTCCGGAGAGTACGTCTGCGCGTTCTCTCTTTATCCTACCGACATCAATGATCTCTTTGCCGTTGCGGATATGGGAAGGCTTATGCCGCCGAAATCCACCTGGTTTGAGCCGAAGCTCAGAAGCGGATTATTCATACACAGGTTCTAGGAGGACTTCTAATGAACAAAAAATTATATAATCTCATGGACTGGGCGGAGATAGAGGCCGTCACTTACTCCGAGGAGGATCATCCGAAGAAGCTTTTAGGTCCGCACAGTGCGGGGCGGAGCGGCACCATCATACAGGCGTTTTTCCCGGAGGCAAAGAGTGTTTCGGTGAAGGCCGATAAGGTGAAAGAGCCATATCCTATGGAAATGATGGATGAGAGCGGCTATTTCGCGGTTCTTTTACGAAAGAAGATACCATTTCACTATGTGTATGAGGTTGAAACAAAGGACGGGAAGAAGATCACCGTTGAGGATCCTTACGCCTATCCGCAGGTAATACACGAGAGAAATTCAAAGAAATTCAGGAACGGGATACTTCGCTATGCCTGGGAAACCCTGGGTTCCCATATCGTTACCGTCGAAGGGCAGGAGGGTGTACATTTTGCCGTCTGGGCGCCGGATGCCATGAGGGTAAGCGTGGTAGGAGACTTCAATGACTGGGACGGCAGGGTTTATGAAATGGAGAAGCTTCCCGATGAATCGGGGATATTCGAGATCTTCATCCCGGGATTAAAGGCGGGAACGCTTTATAAATACGAGATCAAGGCCGGAAACGGTACCGTGGTATTAAAGACTGATCCCTATGGCTTTTTCGCTGAGGACAGTGATGATCCCGCTTCCATAGTTACCGACCTTGCCTCCTTTAACTGGACGGATGAGGACTGGATGGCGGAGCGTCATATGCATCAGGGAAGCGAAAGCCCAATGGTGATATATGAGCTTAAGACCGATGCCTTTGACGAAAAAAAGCAGGGCTTTAAGGCTATGGCAGAGGAGCTTTCAAGGTATCTGAAGGATAACGGCTATACCCATGTGGAGCTTATGCCGGTAATGGAGCATAAGGCTTCAGGAGCAGCGGGATACCATACCTACGGGTTTTATTCCCCTGCGGCAAAGTACGGGAAGCCGGATGAGCTTTTCCACCTTATTGATCATATGCATAAGGAGGGAATAGGGGTTATCCTGGACTGGAGTCCCGCCCACTTCGATTCACGTAACGGGGGACTTGCGCGCTTTGACGGGAGTCCGATCTACGAGAGCCCCGATCCGAGGAGGAGCTTCCATCCGGACGAGGGGACGCTGACCTTTGATTTCTCACGTCCGGAGGTCAGGAATTTCCTTTTGTCCAATGCGCTTTTCTGGACAAGGATCTATCATGCCGACGGGCTCAGAGTTGACAATACGGCGTCAATGCTATATCTCGACTACGGAAGGAATGATTTTCTGCCGAATATCTACGGAGGAAAGGAAAACCTGGAGGCTGTGGAGCTTCTGCAGAATATCACGAATGAGGTACATAAGGAAAAGAGCGGCGTCATTATGATAGCTGAGGATAATTCCGCCTGGCCCGGGATGACAACGGATACGGCGGAGGGCGGTCTCGGCTTTGACTTCAAGTGGAATGAGAGCTGGAGAGATGACTTTTTGTCCTATCTTTCCTATGATCCCTTCTACAGGACGGATCACTACGGAGAGCTCTGCTTCTCGCTTGTATATGCATATGCGGAGCGCTTTATGCTGCCATTTACCCATGACGCCTTTACAGATGGTTCTTTCCTTTCAAAGATGCCGGGAAACAGTGAGGAAAAGTATTCGAATCTGAAGGCGTCCTTAGGCTTCCTTTTCACCTACCCCGGGAAGAAGGTGATAGACGCAAGCCTTGCCCTGGGCGACGAAGAGGCCTGGTCTCCGGAAAGGAAGCTTAACTGGGAGCTTCTAAAAAAGAATGAGAATAAGGAGGTTCATTCCCTTATAAAGGATCTGTCCCTTCTGTACAGGGAGAGGCCCGCGCTTCATGAGCTTTCCCTGGAGGAAGCGGGCTTTGAATGGATCAACTGTATTTCAGCCAATGAGAATATCCTTGTCTTTATGAGGAAAACGAAGAAGGAAAAGGATACCCTTATCGTTGTGGTGAATTTTGAGAATATACCCAGAAAGAATTATAAGATAGGCGTTCCGATGCCCGGAAAATTCAAGGAAATATTTAATACAGACGCTGAAAAGTACGGCGGCTTTGACTTCCGGAATTCCCATGTACTGAAGTCCTCCGAGGATGAGTGTGACGGACGGGAGAATTCCATAAGGATAAAGGTACCGCCGCTTTCGGTAATAGTTTTTGAGGTGCAGTAGGAAGTGTATAATCCCGTTTTTTTAACAGCTGCGGTGGAGGCTCTGGACGAGAATCTTCCCGCCATTGACGAGATCAGCAGCATAGAGGATATAAAGGACATACAGGAAAACCTGAATCCGGGCTTTTTTGAAAAATTCCTGCAGGGACTGCCGGAGGTATTCTTTAATTTTGGCATAAGGATACTTATTGCAGTAGTTTTCTTCCTCGTGGGCAGAAAGCTTATCAAGCTGATAATAAAGCTGATAAATAAGTCCCTGAATAAAGCCGGCAGTGAAAAGGGAGTAATAACCTTTATAGATTCATTCTTAAGGATCTCCCTATATGCCCTCCTTTTCCTTATCATAGCGTCGCAGCTCGGCGTGGAGGCGGCATCGATACTGGCGGTCTTCGGTTCAGCGACCCTGGCCGTGGGACTTGCGCTGCAGGGAAGCCTTTCGAACCTTGCCGGAGGAGTGGTGATACTTTTGATGAAGCCCTTTAAGGTGGGGGACTACATAAAGGAGGACTCCCACGGTAACGAAGGAAGGGTTACGGAGATCACCATATTTTATACGAGGCTTACGACTATCGACAATAAGGAGGTCATGATACCGAACGGAGCCCTTGCAAATACCTCCATAGTAAACGTGACCTGGCTTCCTGCCAGGAAGATCGATTTTTCCGTCGGTATAAGCTATGAGGCGGATCTCCTGAAGGCAAAGGAATTATTGAAGATAAAGGCAAAGGAAATGCCTGGGTATCTGGGTAATGAGGAGCCTTCCGTTTTCGTGAAATCCCTTGATGACAGTGCGGTTACCATTGGCTGCAGGTTTTATGTGGAAACGGCGGAATACTGGAATGCTTACTGGAGCTTTAATGAGACGGTGAAGCTTACCTTTGACAGTGAGGGTGTCGAGATCACCTACAACAAGCTGGATGTGAACATAAGACAGAATGGGTGAGACCTGCCATTCTGAGCGAAGCGAAGAATCTGAGCAGTGTGTCATTCTGAGCAAAGCGAAGAATCTTTTATGTCCGGAGGAAAGATCCTTCGGGCTGAAGCCCTCAGGATGACAGGAAATAGGAAAGATCCTTCGGGCTACGCCCTCAGGATGACAGGAAAGAATATAAGGAGAGAATATAATGTCAGAAATAATAGTAATGAAGGAGCTTCTCGGAGAGAATAAGAGGATAGCGGAAGAAAACAGGGAGATCTATAAAAATGACCACGTGCTGATGGTCAATATAATGGGGGCTCCCGGAGCCGGAAAGACCACTCTTTTAAAGGCTGTCTGCGCGGAGCTTAAGGAGAGGGGGATCGCTTCCTCTGTTATTGAGGGGGATCTCTATTCCTCCATAGATGCGGATGATTTTAATGCAAAGGGCGTAAAGGCGAGCCAGATAAATACCTGCGGTGAGTGCCACCTGGACGCCGCTGTAATAAAGTCCGGATATGACAGTCTGGATTTTAAGAACGGGATATGTTTCATAGAGAATGTGGGAAACCTTATCTGTCCTGCGGAATTTGACCTCGGCGAGGAGCTTCGTATTGTCTGCGCTTCTGTCCCCGAGGGGGACGATAAGCCCTTTAAGTACGTACCCATGTTCTCATACGTGGATGCTGTGGCTCTTACCAAGTGTGACTTAAAGGATGCGGTGGGCTTTGACAGTGCGAATTTTAAGAAGGGGATGGATGCCGTAAATGACGCTCCGGTATTCGAGACCGCCCTCGGAAAAAATGTGTCCGAAACCGACCCCGGTGTTAAGGCACTGACCAGTTATATTCTGGAGAGATATGCGAAATAAAAAGAGTAGAATTGCATTACTTATCAATATCACACTTCTTATCGGGTGCTTTTCCTTCCCTGTTTATGAATAAGGCTCCGAAAGTACGAGTATAGCTAAAGAAGGATCACTCAGGGGAAGGGAAGCTGCATTTCAATTCATTCATAACTTATATTCACTATCTGTGGCAATGTACTGCGCTGTGTTTATGAAAGTAAACTTGAAGATATTCTGAAGCTGATGGGCGGAAGTTTATCCGGACTGTTCAATTTTAAAAACATGAGTAAACATTTGTGTGCTTGTTACCGATATAATTCTAAATGAGTTATACTATAAGAGCGTCTGTTTGCGGACAGAGCGTACAAGATATTGGGGTTTTCAGATCCTGAGGAACAATATTATGAATTCGAATGATTCTGTAGCTCTTCTAAGTAATAAGGGCGAGTATACGTTGTTTTCATATGGAGATACAACCATTACTTTTCTTACGGGGAAGCATCTCGAAAGATATACTGCGGTAAAAGAGTGGGATAATGGTTATATTGTTGTAATGGCGAAGGATGTGGGTAAACCGGAGCATGAAGATTATATTGATCTTCTGCCGATATTGGAAAACTTATATATGTCACCGGAATCTTTTCTGAAAAACATTAAGAAGGTCAGGCTTGGCTATGACCGGTGGTGCCATGGTTATGGACAGTAGCGGGATAATGCTTGAAACAAACATGAATGAAATAGAACAGGCTCTGGTGGAAAGAATATGGAAAATAAACGCGGAATGAGTGAATCATTATCCGTGAAAACAGAACTAATAAATACGAGGAGCATTTAACATGGCAGGGAAGACCGTGAAGAAAAAGAAATACAGACTGAAGAGCAGCGTCCGGCGTACCATCGCCACACTTCTTATGATCACCGCCATAATCGTGGCGGCCGTTCCGGCGCCGGAAATAAAGGCCGCAAAGGGTGAATCAGGTACTTATACAACAGGTAACGTGGTATATTTCTTCACTCTTGATGAGAATGACGAAGCATGGATCACAGGGTACGACTATAATAAGGACGGAGATTACCATAGTAAAGCAGAGATCACAACCCTTGCCGATGCGGAAGCCATTCCTGCGAAGGTCACAAAGGACGGGAGCGGGGATACGACAGAATATCTGGTCAGACGT
The DNA here is from genome assembly GCA_902803625.1 of uncultured Lachnospiraceae bacterium. GTDB lineage: Bacteria > Bacillota > Clostridia > Lachnospirales > Lachnospiraceae > NK4A144. The sequence goes on along the minus strand of CADCQV010000219.1, from coordinate 9,563 downwards.
GTTTCGGAGATTGACGCAAATGACGGCTCCGGGAATTATGATTCCTTAAACCAGGTTCAGTTTGCATCCGGCAGTGAGGTTACGTATATAGCGAAAAGAGCCTTCGCCAGTGCGACAGGCCTTAATTCGATCACCTTCCCGGACAGCCTGACAACCATTGGAAACAGTGCGTTTAAGGGCTGCCTCAGTCTGACAAATGCAATAGATATTCCTGAAAAGGTTGAAACGCTCGATGTCTCCTGCTTTCAGTCCAGCGGTGCAACGGATGTCACAATAAGCAGCAGGGCATTGAAGAACCTGAATTCCAAAGCCTTTGCAAATTGCCAGAATCTCTCATCCGTCACATTTAATGACAGCTGTCCGCTGGAAACCTTCAGTGCTTCCGCCTTCCAGAATTCTACACTGTCAAGCATTGTTCTTCCCTATGAAAAGCTGACTACCATAAATGACAGTGTCTTTTCGGGATGTGACAAACTTATGGAAATAGATTTTTCAAAATGTGCCAACCTTTCGACACTGGGCGGGAATGCCTTTTACGGATGCTCCAGACTTCAGACAGTCAACGGGCTTGAAAATACCAAGGTCAATGAGATACTCTACGGAACATTTATGGATTGTTCGGATCTGAGGAGTATTACGCTTCCAAATACCTGTCTTTCAATCGATGGCAGCGCCTTTGCAGGCTGCAGCGGACTGCAGACAGCCAAAATCCCGGGAAGCCTTGGAACAAAGGGAATCCCTGACGGAGCTTTCGCAGACTGCGGGCAGTTAACCGACTTTTATGTTTATAACTGGGACGGCATACAGACCCCGGTTGATCCTTCCGTTACACAGTCATATACAAATGACGTGAAGGTAAGCAGAAAAAGCACTATCCTGCCGGAGGATGCGAGTAACCTTACGGTACATGCATTTCAATACTTCGGACCGGACGGCAATACCTCGAATATATATGATTACTGCATGGCAAACGGGATCAAATTCGATGATCTCGGAGGTACCTCATCCAGCGGAGGATACACGATCAATAGTGACGGGATAATAACAAATGTTGACCATAGCATCCTTTTTGACACGGCTATTGTTATTCCCGAGACTGTGAATGATATACCTGTAAAGGGAATAGCCAGGGGGGCATTTAAGCCGGGATGTCCTTATAAGTCTATTACCCTTCCGAAAAGCTGCACAACGCTTGGGGATTATGCATTTACAAACTGTATATATCTTACCAGCCTGACGGCCCCCAATGAGACCTATAATCTTGGTGAAAATGTCTTTAACGGTGTTGCCACGGGAGATCCCAGAAAAGACTTTTCCATTACCGGAGTGATCTCTGCGGGAAACGAGCTTTTTGTATATGCCATGAATACCGTTATTGACAAGACAAACGGAAAAGAAACGCATATTCCTTTTAAGAATATTGATTATCCTGAGGTCGGATATTCCCTGACCGTAGAGAATCTGGATCCGGAATCGGGCTGGGATAACAATGCGGGAACAGGTGTTACAACCCTTACCGAATATGTCCCCCAGGTCACCTTTGACAAGCTTATCATCCCATCCGGGGTAAATGAGATAGGGCTTGAGACAAGCACTGCTTTATCCAATAATCCGGAGCTGAAAACCTTTAAGGCTGAGGATAACGGCCTGAGATCGATAGATGACTATCTTTTCAAAGGTGATTCAAACTTAAGTTCTGTTACCCTCCCGTCCAGCATCCGGGAAATAGGGGATGCGCCCTTTATGGGTTGCAGCAAGCTGGACTCCTTTGAAATTACAGCAGACGGATTTCAATATAAGGACGGAATATTATACGGGAAAGACACGAACGGAAATGCTGCCCAGAGGATAATTGAGGTTTTTGAAAAGTCGGGTCTTACAGAGTTTTCCGCGATCGATTACAAGAATATTACAGAGCTTGGACCGTATGCATTTTACGGATTGCCGGAATTGCAAAGCGTAAGTATTGACAATGGCTCTATTTCGGATATTTCGGAAGGGTGCTTTAAGAGATGTCCGAGACTCTCATATGTTATGCTGGATTCCAAGGTCGGCAGTGTGGGACCCGAGGCTCTGACCCAGATTGCTCCCGAATCCAGGATCGATGTTTATAATGCAAATGCTGCATATGACAAAGATGCCTTTAAGGGGAATGCCAAGGGATCACAGGTTTATAATCTGTACAGCACTGCAGAAGGAGATACGACTTATGAAGAGGGAAACAGGCTGGATAATGACGGTCTGATCTGGAAAGGTGTCGTAAGCGATGATGATAAAAAGGATTTCACGGAAGAGGGCTATAAGATATACGTAAAAACAAAAGAAGTCTTTTCAGGAACAACCCATGAAAAAACACTTGTTCCCGGCGTGGATTTTATAGTCGCAAAGACAGATGATGAAAGCAATGTTCTGGACAGCAGCTACTATATAGATAAAGATCTGACCTGGGGACCCTTCGTAGTAGACGGATCCGCAACAAGCCATGATTTTTCCCTGTACGGAAGCGGGAGTCTGTTTTCCACCAAGTCAAGCCTGACGGCTTCCTATCCGATAGAGGTTCAGGGCGGCGGAGGCGGCGGAGGCGATCCGGTCGGCCCGAAGGATCTGATAGTAGATAAACTGTATCCGAATGAATTTGAATTTACCGCTTCCACGATAGAACCTGATCTGACTGTCCGGGATAAGAGTGATACCCGGAATGTACTGAGGGAAGATTATGACTATTATGTGAGATATGAGGATAATTATTATCCGGGAGAAGCAAAGGCCATAGTTACCGGACTTGGTGATTACAATGCAAGAACGGTATCCACCAATTTTGCCATCAGAAGGAATATCGCGGAGTGCGCGGTAGAGGTCGAAAATGCTGCATATACCGGACAGCTCGTGAATCCCGCCATACACGTATTTGATTATGACAGGAATACCGAGCTGGTCGAAGGAACAGACTGGGTATTTATCCGTTATGAGAATAATGTAAAGAAGGGAAAGAAGACCGCAGCAGCCTATGTCGAAGGAATAGGAAACTATTTTGGCTACAATTCCGGAAAATTCTCGATCTTAAAGACAACCTCTTCAAGCTCGGGAAGCAAAAGCTCCAGCAAGAGCTCCAGCAGTAGTTCAAGCTCCAGCAGTTCGAGTTCCAGTAGTTCGAGCTCGAGCTCCAGCTCTACTACCTCCAGCAGCTCTTCTGAGAGTGCAAATGAAGCCCAGGGCAATGAAAACAATGCGGGCGGATCCACCGGACATTCCATTCCCGTGGACACCGGGGATACGGGGATAGGAGATGCCTCGGGTTCAATCGAGGGAACAACGGATAATTATGTGATAAAGATCACGAAGACCGATGAAGCGGATGAGGAGTTTTCAAAGGCTCTTACAGAAAAATACGGAGACCAGGTAACGGGGTACAGGGATTTCGCTATGGACATAAGTCTCTATGATTCCACAGGAGAGACCAAGATCGAGGATCCTCAGGGGATTGAGGTCACTCTTACCATACCTATCCCCGAGGAACTCGCGCTTTACGGCGGAAACAACAAGGTGGCGGCAGTTGACCACAGCGGAAATCTGGAGAATCTGTCCACAAGGTATTCAATGATTGACGGGGCTCCCTGTGCAACCTTTACGGCGACCCACTTCTCCACCTACGGCTTCTATGTGGACACCAATAATCTTACGGCAGGGGATCTCGATAATACCCCGAAGACCGGAGATCCAATAAGCCCCAAGTGGGTGCTGGCTATAGGTCTCGCAGCTTTGTCCGTATTCTTATTCCTAAAGAAGGATCCGAAGCCAGATGCCGCGAAAGCATAAGAATCTGAAGCCGCTCATTGCCGGCATCATAGCACTTCTTGGTTTAAGTCTCCTTATCATAAGGCCTGAAGTCTCTATGGCTGCAAGCTCTATGGAGATTAACGGAAACGGCTGTCTGGTCCGGTATGATATAAAGGACGGCGCCAAATGGGTCAGTATCCCGACCAATGTGAAGGCCATCGGAAATGAGGCATTTTCAGGGGATAAGAGTCTGGAGGGTATAGTTATCCCGGGCAATGTGAAGGTGATCGGCTCAAAAGCCTTCTACGGCTGTGAGAACCTGAAGGAACTCTATCTCCAGTACGGAACGGAATCCATTGGCGACAGCGCTTTTGCAATGTGTACGGGTTTAAGCCGCGTACAGCTTCCCGTGACACTGAAAACCCTTGGGAACGGTGTATTTGCGGGAGACAGGGCTCTTCAGAGCATAAGTATCCCGGACACAAACAGTAACTTTTTCTTAAATGACAATGTGATTTATAACCGGGACTCCACAAAGCTTATTGAAATGGCTCCGGGACGGCAGGGTGAGATATATGTAATGCCCTTTTCCGTTAAAAAGATCGCACCCTACGCCTTTTGGGGCGCGGAGAACCTGAAAAGGGTAAGGGTTTCAAATAATGTTTCTTCCATAACACCCTTTGCCTTTACAAACGCCAACGCTCTGGAATTTGTTTATCTTCCGAATTCCGTGAATTCCATTGAGGAATACGCATTCAGGGACTGTAAGAATCTGAAGTACATTGCGACAGAGGGAAGTATCGGCTTCATAGCAGACAGCGCCTTTGAGGGGACGGAGACCTTAAGCGACAATACCATCAGTCTCGAAGAGGCCGAGAGAAAGTATAAAAAGCGGACCGGTGCCGGCGGGAAGGATAGCGGAAAGAAAAAGGGAGTCTCCGGTAATAACGGGGAAGAGCCGGAGGGACAGGTAAGCGACGGCGGAGAGGTCATATTTAATACACCCTGGGGGATAAGGGCTCCGTATAAGGAGATTGATACCTCAGACCCGGATCTCTACGGAACCGGAAAGATAGTGGGAGGAAGAACCGTAATAATACCTGCAAGGAAGCAGGATTACTCGGGACTGTCCCGAAACGGTATTGAATAAGCTGGGAAAAATAATACTTTCGCCGGGGAACGGCGGAGGGAGGATTACAATGAATAAATGGAATCTGAAAAAGAGAATATCGGTGTTTCTTGCTTTTGTTTTTTTAATCATGAGCACTGTTCCTGCTGCCGCTGAGGAAATACCGGTTTCTCCCGATGATCCCTTTTCAGGCGGGATATCAGATGGGGCTGAGGATAGCGGGGATGTGCCGCAGGAGATAAGTGTGACATCTTACGACTTGAGCGAAAGACTCAAGGCATATGAGGGAAATCCTGTATCCAGAAATGTTGTGGGAGATGATTATGATTATACATGGTGGGTAGATGACTATACATTGACAATAAGCATCAACGAACCGAATCCAACTGTTGAAGATGTTTATGGAGAGCTCAAACAGAAGAATGCCCAGCTGGCAAAGGAAATCGAATCCATACAATTCTATAATCCTAAAGGATATCACTATTTATTTGGATCAAATGCTTTTGGAAGAAATGATAACGGAAAGATCGAAGGTTTTGAAAGTCTTAGACAGTTGATTATTCGAAAGGAAGTCACGGCTATTGGAGGCGGAGCCTTTAAGGGATGTACATCCCTTGTGTCTTTTTCTGTTGAGAGCGGTGGATCTTTTGCTGTAGAGGGTTCTGCACTGTATGACATAAATAAAACCAAACTAATCGCAGTTCCGGCAGGCTACTCGGAACAGCTTTTGATCAGCGATGGAATAACTGAAATCTGTGATTATGCGGCACTTGGCTGTAAGATAAAAAAAGAGCTGTTTATTCCGAAGAATGTAGAGACAATTGGTAACGGAGCATTTAGGGATTGTAGAAATCTTACAAGTATCTATATTGGATCAAGTTCAAAAGGCGAAAGGCTTGATGAAGCAAATGCTTCAAAAATAAAGACCATAAAATCTGGTGCTTTTGCTGCCTGTACTTCGGTAAAAAGGGTGTTCCTTCCTTGTACTGTTAATTCTGTTGCAAGCGATGCTTTTGAGGAGGATCAATTAGAGTATCTGGCCTTCTACGCACCCAAGAAGAATGATCCCCAATATGACACGGAAGCAAAGATAAGAACCAAGTATGTGACATTAGGTATTGAGCTGGTTGCACCGGAATACGGAGTAGTAATCTTAAAATACAGCGAAGTGGTTGTTGCCCTTTATCCAAACGGGGGGTATTGGGGAAGTGAACCGGGGGCAACTGGAGTCTCCGCCTGTGTCGCTAGCTCCAACGGAACGCTTTTTAAGGATCTCAATATTCCTGAGCCTACGCCGGCAAAGACGGGACTACAGAACTTTTATAAATGGAAAAATGATACTACAAAACAGCTTATGGAGGATGATGATCCTGTTAACGTTGATATGGATCTTTATGCCTGCTATAGCGGAACCTTCGATATAACATTTAAGTATCTGGACTCCAATGCAGAAGAAAAAACAGAGGTTTTGAAAATTGCAAGCAGTACAATCATTGATAAAAACAAGGTGCCGGATGTTGAAGGAATCAAGCTAAAAGACCGGCAGTTCCGCTACTGGAGAAGTAAGCTTTACGGGGGCCCCATTACTATGGATGAGCTCTGCAGCAGGGACGGATACGGGGCGGTATATCAGAGCGATACTATAACGGCAATTTATACGGAAATATATACGGTTAATTTTTATAGTATAAAAAGAGATGACCCCTTGCTGACCCGTTCTGTTTCTCAGGACAGCTCCATTAGTGATCTTGACGACATCATAGAAAAGAACACCGGCGTGAAGAAGAGTCTGGAGGAAGATTTTCCTGCGTCCAATTATTCGTTCAGGGGCTGGTACAATAAACCGAGCGAGGGAAAGAAATGGACCAAAAACAAAAGGGTTCAGGATAATCTGGATCTGTATGCCAGGTATGATCATTTTGTAACTATAAAATTTGATTATATGGAAAAAGAATATGTGGAAAGGTACGGTATTGATCCAAATCCCGAATCAAAACAGGTAATGGTCGGGAATACTTATACCATGCCTCTTATCAATGATTTCCCCGGATATACTTTCGGAGGATGGTATTCTGACAGATCCTTTTCCGAAGAATCAAAGGTTTATAAAACCACTCTTACGGCAGTTGAAGACATTACCTATTACGCGAAGTGGACAAAAAAGCATACTGTTTCATTCTGCGTGTCAGATGATAATAATGAGTATCAGGTTTATGCAACCAGATATGTCACTGATGGTGAGACTCTTTACGAAAACCTCCCGCCTGATCCCCCCGAGAAGGGTGAAGCGGAAAATGCCTATTCCTTTGTCAGATGGAATACCCAAAAGGACGGGAAAGGCGCCAATATAGATGAGGAAACGGTAGTTAAATCAGATATTACCTGTTATGCGATATATGAACAGGGGCATGTTGTTAGGTTCCATTCCGACGATAATCCTATCATAAGGAGACTGATAAAACATGGAAAGCCCTTAGGCGATCCACCGGAGGTGGAAAAGCTTGGCTACATCCTCTTAAACTGGAACAGAGCAGAGGACGGCAGCGGGGAGATAGTTGACAGGAATACTCTGATCTATGAATCCATGGATGTTTATGCGATCTGGTATGATGACCCGGATATCCCCAATGACCCCCAGCACACCATCTCTTTCAATTCAATGGGAGGGTCGGAGGTTCCGGCGCAGACAGTATCGGAGGGCTTTCTGGCGGCAAAGCCTGAGGATCCCACCTGGGCAGACCATAAGTTTCAGGGGTGGTATACGGATACAGATTATTCAAAGCAGTGGGATTTTGAAAAAGACACCGTTATGGAGGATATGTACCTCTATGCCAGGTGGATCACCTGGACCGAGGAGGATGAGGACAGGCAGAACGGGATATACTGGGTACGTCTCCTGAGGAATGGAAAAGCATCTCTTTCCGAGTATTTCCAGGAGTCCGGACTAAAGTACAGCTATGACAAGAGTATCGTAAAGTTCAGCAAGGGAAAGAGGGTAGTAAAGGGAAAGAAGCTGGGTGAGACCAGGATCACCGCAACAAAGGTCGACGGCAGTGAATATCCGGTTTCTGTAAGAGTATTTGTATTGAAGCAGGAGCTTCAGGATATGTTTGCCTATACTGCCGGACAGCAGCTGGATGCCAATGAGGCATTGACGGTAAGCGGCTTCCCGCCTGACAAATGGGCAAGCTCAAATCCGGGTGTTGCAAGCATTAATTCGAAGACCGGAATTATTACCGTACGAAAACGCGGTAAGGCAAAGATAAAGGCTTATTACAATAATAAGGTTGTTACGGCAACCTTCAGGAGTGAGGTTCCGAAGTTTGCGAAGGCCTTCTACAGGCTGAAGACCGGACAGAAGAAGAAGCTTAAGATAAAGAGGCTCAAAAAATATGACATAGTGAGCTGGAATGTTCTGCCGGAGGGGTCATTGTCTGTAAACAGTCCTTCCTGGAATGATATCGAGAAGGCTGCGGCGGAGGCTTACACCAAAAAGGGAAATACTACCTCCGGGAACAGTACCTCCGGGAACAGAAGTATCTCAATGAATGAAGTCAGTACCAATGAGATAATGGGTATAGGTTCCGCAGAGGTTGACGGGAACGGGAAGCTGACAGCTCTTACTGCCGGTGATGTGATCGTGTACGCTGCGGTTTACGGGCAGATCATCTCCACCAAGGTACATATAGAGCCGCCTGTACTCCGGAAAAAAACTCTGGTTATGAAGATAAATAAGACTGCGAAGCTGAAGCTTTCAAGGACCAAGCTGAAGAATGTGGAGTGGAAAAGCACTAATGATCAGGTGGCCTATGTGGATCCGTTAAGCGGCAAGATATATGCCTTAAAGAAGGGGCGGGTGACACTGCGTACCCATGCCGGAGGCGTGGTGAACAGCTGCTCTGTTCAAGTGGAGGATACGGGTCAGATGACAAAGGGACCGGCGCTCAGCAGGTAAGGTATGGCCGTACAAACGGATAAAAGATTTAAGGATATGACAGAAACACCGGTGCCGCGGCTTATTATAAGGCTCGCGGTACCGACGATAATAAGTATGCTGGTGACGGCTCTTTACAATGCTGCCGACACCTTCTTTGTGGGAAGGATCTCCACTGAGGCTATTGCCGCAGTGGGTCTTTCCTTTTCTGTCATGGCGGTTATACAGGCCTTTGGCTTCTTCTTCGGACAGGGCTCGGGAACCTGCCTTTCAAGGATGCTCGGAGCCGGTAATAAGAAAGAGGCCGGAGAGATCGCGGCCACGGGCCTTTTCCTCTCAATGGCTTTCGGTGTCATTCTGGCACTGCTTGCAATTCTTTTTTTAAGTCCCCTTTCTATTTTTCTCGGTGCTACGGAAAATACACTGAAGGATACAAAGGACTATCTGAGGATAATAGTTCTCGGGGCTCCCTTTATGATGGGGCAGTTTACCTTAAATAACCAGCTGAGGTTCCAGGGAAGCGCGATCTATGCTATGTACGGGCTTCTCGCGGGTGCGGTATTAAACATCGGACTGGATCCGCTTCTTATTTTCGGCTTTAAGCTGGGGGTCAGCGGAGCGGCTATAGCCACCGTGAGCGGACAGATCATAAGCTTTTTTATTCGCCTGTACGGCTGCTCCAGGGGTGAAAATATACGCCTTAAGCTTTCCAATATAAGGGTT
>CADCQV010000218.1 GCA_902803625.1 uncultured Lachnospiraceae bacterium | reverse complement strand
GGACATTTTTCCGTGTTGTTTGACGCCCAAAGTCAAATGGCTTTTTGAACAAGTTCAAACGCCATTTAGACTTTTGGCGTTTGTATCAGTCATTCTGAGCGAAGCGAAGAATCTTGAAATATGCGTCGCTTACGCTCAGGATGACAGCAATATTTACGCCAGGACTCCCTTCTTTGCATTCTTTATCGTAGGTATCTCCGTCTCATCCTTGTCATCGATATGCGCTCCCGCATACTTCTTCGTTTCATCGGCAATGACCTTTGATAATAAAAGAACCGCTATAATATTCGGAACCGCCATAAGTCCGTTAAAGAGATCGGCGATATTCCATATGAGATTAAGCTCCGTCACAGATCCCACAAAGATCCCCAGGACCCATAATATCTTGTACACCTTTATGACCTTTTCCCCAAGGAGATATACCGCGCAGCGCTCCCCGTAATAATACCAGCCGAGGATCGTTGAAAATGAAAAGGATACAAGACCGATAACAAGTATGGGGATCCCGATTGCAGGTATCATTGAAAATGCAAGACTGGTAAGCTCGGCACCGTTTCCCGACAGCCCGTCTATTGTAGGATGCTTGATGATACTCGATACCAGCACCAGTCCGGTCATCAGACATACAACGACCGTATCCCAGAAGGTTCCCGTCATGGAAACCAGAGCCTGTCTCTTGGGATTTCTGGTCTGGGCCGCGGAAGCTACAAGCGGCGCGGAACCCATTCCCGATTCATTTGAAAAGAGTCCCCGTGCAAATCCGTATCTGCAGGCTGCAGCCACCGTACTTCCCACAAAGCCGCCTCCCGCGGCCCTGGGACTCAATGCCGCCGAAATGATGGTCGTCACGGTCTCTCCGAGCACATCCGCATTCATTACGAGAATGATAATGCAGCCGATCACATAGAACGCCGCCATAAAGGGAACCAGCATCTCGGAAACCCTGGTTATGGATTTGATGCCTCCGATAATGACAAGCCCGACCACCAGACAGAGTATCACGGCGGTAGCATAAGTCAGTATCCGGCCTGAATTCTCATCCGTCGCAAAATTCTGCCTCGCATTGGTAACGACCGCATTTGCCTGTACCATACATCCTATTCCGAAGGCACATATTGCCGCGAGCGATGAAAAGACTATGCCAAGCCACTTTTTATTCAGCCCCCTGTCAAGAGCGTACATAGCACCGCCAAGCATTGAGCCGTCTTCACTCTTTACCCTGTACTTTATGGCGATAAGGGTCTCCGAATACTTGGTGGCTATACCGAAGATACCCGTAAGCCACATCCAGAGTACCGATCCCGGTCCTCCCATTGCAATGGCCGTACCCACGCCTATTATGTTCCCTGTTCCTATGGTAGATGACAGTGCCGTAGTGAGTGCCCCGAACTGTGAAACATCTCCCTCCACATCCGGATCCTTCGTGACCGACAGCTTTATGGCCTTAAAAAGGTCCTTCTGTACAAATCCGGTTCTTAAAGTCATAAACAGATGGGTCCCAAATAACAGGATTATAAGAGGCCATCCCCAAAGAAATCCGTCAATAGTCTCTATTATCTCTGAAAAACTCAAAATTCTCTCCTCTCTTTACTGCAACAGTAAGGTCTGCTTCTTTGTTATCCCCTGTAATTTAGTTCTCCTCCTTAAAACTTGATAAGTATAATACCATACTTTTCGGGAATCACACAATCACACAATCAGATGAAGTCAAAGGACTTTTGAACTTGAACATTCGCGCGTTTTGAAATATATTGATACAGACACGCTTAAACTGTAAAGTTATTTATGAACAGCTCCTAAGGAGAAAAATAATGTCAGATTTACTTGAAATGATATGCGATACCGCAAAGGAAGCAGGAAAGATCATACTGGAGGGCTCGGATAAAATAAAGAGCCTGAAGATAAAGAGCAAGGACGGGCACGGAAACTTTGTGACCGAATATGATTCCCGTGTTCAGGACTTTCTCATACGTGAGCTCTCAAAGCTCCTTCCCGAAGCACATTTTGTCGGGGAAGAAAACGGACAGGAGATATTTAAGGACGAATACCGCTCGGGATACACCTTTGTAATAGACCCCATTGACGGCACCACGAATTTTATCAAGGGCTGGGATGAAAGCGTGAGCAGCATCGGTCTCTTAAAGGACGGTGAGCCCTATATCGGCGTGATCTATAATCCTTACGCCGGTCAGCTTTATTATGCAGAGAGGGGAAAGGGAGCTTTTCTTAATGGTGAAAGGATATTTACCTCGGAGGATCCTCTGGAAGAAACCATCATAATAATGGGAACCTCCCCCTACTATCCCGAGCTTTCCGATAAGGCCTTTGTTCTTGGCAGGGAGGCAGTGAGACACGGCATAGACATCAGAAGGGGCGGCAGCGCCGCCACCGATCTCTGCAGGCTTTCCTCAGGGCAGGCCGGCATGTTCTTTGAACTGAGGCTCGGTCTCTGGGATTTCTGTGCCGGAGCCGCCATTCTTCTGGAAGCCGGAGGAAGCTTAACGGATATTAAGGGCAATCCCCTAACCTACGACAGAGCATCCTCCGTGGTCGCTCTGTCAAAGGGAGTCAGTAAAACTCAAGCGGCGTGGGTGTTTGATACTTAAGGATGATACCACCTGTCTTCGGGACACTGATCCTTAATCTCCCGCCTCTGACCTGATAATCAAGTGTTTCGGTCGTAAAGCCGCTGTCATAGGTCAGGAGCAGCCTTTTTATGCTGCATTCCGGCGGAATACCGGCGATCCACACCTCTCCGTTCCATTCTATGTCCCGGTCATTATTATTCAGGATAATGACCGAGGCTGAATTCCTGTTGAATCTCGCAAAGGAAAGCAGCCCCTCCTCATCCCCTTCATTCAGGAGAGGGATCATACTTCCCGTCATCAGCTCCTTATTTTCCTTATGTATCCTTATACAGGCTCTGTGAAAATCAATCAGCTCAAAATCCTCATTTCCCCAGGGATAGGTACGTCTGTTGTCAGGATCCGTGAAACCGCAGAGCCCCGCTTCATCTCCGTAATAGATCGTGGGTGCCCCGGGCCAGGTCATCTGGAACAGCACGGCTTCCCTCATAACAGCCTTATTTACGCCCTCTTCGGCCGCACGGGAGCCGAGTCTGTCAACCCTGCCCACCTTGTGGTTCGTTCTTGTCAGGAACCTGGAGTGGTCATGATTTGAAAGCTCATTCATAGCTGCCAGACCGGAGCCTCCCAGAAACTGCCTTCTGTGAGCCCTCATGGCACACCAGAAAGCATCCGGATTATTGAGAAGATCCGGACGGTATTCATCCGAGTGCTTCTGCATTCCCGTGAGAAACCAACTTATAGGCTCCATAAATGCATCATAATTCATTACGGTGTCCCATTCGCCGTTTGCTATCCAGTTCTCCGCATCCCCGTAATGCTCCGCCAGTACTATTGCATCGGGATTTGCCTCCCTCACGGCAGCTCTGAAGTCCTTCCAGAATCTGTGGTTAAATTCCGGTGTGTGCCCGAGATCCGCAGCCACGTCCAGCCTCCAGCCGTCGGCATTATAAGGCGGAGAGACCCATTTCCCGGCAATACCCAGGATATAGCGGTAAAGCTCCGGTGAGTCTTCGTAATTCAGCTTGGGCAGTGTATCGTGCCCCCACCAGCCGTCATAGCTGTCATTATCCGGCCATCCGCCTTCATCAAAGAAACGGAAGAAGGAGCGATAGGGACTTTCTGCGCTTACATAGGCTCCGCTCTTGTAGCCTTCCCCGTTCTCATAAATCTTTTCCCGGTCAAGCCATTTATTGAAGGAGCCGCAATGATTGAATACACCGTCTATAATGACCCTTATCCCCGCTTCATGTGCCCTTTTCACCAGCTCTGCGAACAGCGCATTACTCGCCTCCAGATTCCTCCTGCTGGTAACCCTTTTTATATACTTTGTTGCGAAACGGTTTACCGTGGAATCCTTAAGGCACTCTCCCCCGTCCTCAACAATAACACCGTAGTGAGGGTCGATATGATCATAATCCTGGCTGTCGTACTTATGATTAGAGGGAGACACAAAGAGGGGGTTAAAATAGATCGCATCCACTCCAAGCTCTTTAATATACGGGAGCTTATCCAGAACGCCTTTCAGATCCCCTCCGTAAAAACGGCGCACATCCATGCTGTCCGGATAATAATTCCAATCCTCCACCTTTTCGGCATAATCCCCGAGATAGTAATATTCATGGCTCAATACATCATTTGAGGGATCCCCGTTATAAAACCTGTCGGTAAAGATCTGGTACATAACGGCTCCCCTGCTCCATTCCGGAGTTTTTATCCCGGGAACCAGCTTGAATTCATCACGGCATCCCCCGGAACCTTCGAGGCCGCCCCGCCCGTAGGACAGACATATTTCTCCCAACATCATCTCGAAGTGGTAGAAAAAGGGCTCATCCTCGACATTGATATGCCCCTCGTAATAATCAAAAACTCCCTCGGAGGAAATGCGTGTCATCCTGTGCCTTCCGCCTCTTACGCAGATAAACACGTCATCCACATTATTTCTGCCGGTCCTTAAACGGAGAGTCACGGATGAATGGGGCTCCGGCTCCATCGGAAATACATAATCCTCTGTCAGGTCCGCATAAACTGCCTTGTAATTAAATACAGGACGCATGGACAGGATATATATCAAATTGTCCCTTAAACTGCTCTCCATCAAAATAACCTGTTACACGATCAATTCTATAATATACACCACCACACAGGCTCCGGCTGCCACGGTAAGAAGGCTCTTTCTGAAAAAAGCCAGTATCATGGCTGCAGCGAAGCCCGCTGCCGCAGAATAAATACTTCCGGTCGACGTGAATATCGCTGGGACCGTCATCGCCGACAATGTCACATAGGGCACATAATAAAGAAAGGACTTTATAAAAGGACTCTTTATCTCCTGCCGTATGAGTGTAAGCGGAAGAGCCCGTATCAAGAAGGTAACCAGAGCCATGACCAGAATATAGATATATGTATTGTCAGTCATTCTCCGCCCCCTTCTCCTTTAGGACCTTTTCCTCCGGTCTGTCCGCAGCCGGGAAAAGAAGTGCTGCGATAACGGAAACCATCACAGTGACGATTATTATCCTTGTTCCCGATGAAATGTCCTTTAATGCCGGAGCATAGGTAAAAACTGTTGAAACCGCCACCGCAAGTAAGGCTGCGATCGCAATGTTTTTGTCCTCCCTCGAGGGCGGCACCACTATGGCGATAAACATTCCGTAAAGTGCCACTCCGAGAGCGCTTATAAGCCTCGCCGGCAGGATCTCGCCGGAAAATGCCCCGAGAAAGGTTCCGAAGACCCATCCCGAAACCGAGATAAGTATTACGCCTGCGGAAAAAGCAGGAGCAAGCATACCCGGTCTGGTAATGCTCACTCCGAATATCTCATCCGTCACCCCAAAGGCTATTCCCAGCCTTTTGTATGTGGGAAGTCCCGGCTCTATCTTTTGCGAAAGGGCCGCACTCATCAGCATATAGCGGAGATTGATCACAAGCTGCACCCCGGCCATCTCCAGATAGGAGCCCGCTGCCGCAATTACAGATATTCCCGCAAACTGCCCCGCGCTTGTTACGTTGCTCAGGGAAATGAGTGTCGCCTGAAAAACCGACAGACCTGCCTTGACTGCCTGTATCCCGAATGCAAATGACACCGCAAGATACCCAAGCGCAATTGGGATCCCGCTTATTATTCCCTCCCTGAAATTTTTCTCTGTGTCAAAAAGATTTGATCTCATCCTGAGAATCGTCCTCGTTTTCATCTATATTCAGGATCTTTATATCGTAGCTCACGCTGTCATTAACCTTAACCCTGCATACATCTCCTTTTTTGTGCCCCATCAGCGCCTTTCCTATCGGAGACTCGATACTTATGTAGTTTTTAAGGGAATTTCCCCTGATACTCGTTACTATCTTGTATCTTTCACGGCTCTTGTCGTCCAGAAACTCCACATCCACAAAGTTATTGAGTCCCACCTCTCCCTTTTGGGATGAATCGTCTATGATTATGGCGGTCTTCAGCATATTGTCGAGATAACGTATCCTGCTCTCGTTCTCGTTTTTTGCCTTCTTTGCCGCGTAATACTCGAAATTCTCACTCAGATCCCCCTGTGCCCTGGCTTCCTTTACGGCCTCTATGAGCTTGGGGCGCTCAATAAGCTTCCTGTCCTCTATTTCCTTTTCTATCTTCTGCACGTCGCTTCTGGTAAGCTCCGCCCTGCCCTTATGCATATCTTCTCCTTATTTAATGATACAAACGCCAAAAGTCTAAATGGCGTTTGAACTTGTTCAAAAAGCCATTTGACTTTGGGCGTCAAACAACACGGAAAAATGT
>CADCQV010000217.1 GCA_902803625.1 uncultured Lachnospiraceae bacterium | reverse complement strand
GGTTGCGAAGCAACAGTAAGGATCTTTCCGACCGGTTATAGAAGATTCTTCGCTTCGCTCAGAATGACACTAACTTAACGCCATTGGGACGGTTCTCCTTGATTGCTTTTTGCAAGTCTCTGTTGTAGAATATATATTTATGGAAAACAAGGAAACAGTATCAAAGAATTTTATAGAACGTGAAATAGACAAGGATCTGAAGGAAGGGGTTTATGAAAGTGTTCATACCCGTTTTCCTCCGGAGCCTAACGGATATCTGCATATCGGGCATGCGAAATCCATTATCCTGAATTCCGGCATTGCCGCGGAGTATAACGGTCTTTTCAATCTCCGTTTTGACGACACCAATCCCACAAAGGAAAAGTCGGAATTTGTGGAATCCATCAAGGAGGATGTGGCCTGGCTCGGAGCCGACTGGGGAGACAGGCTTTTCTTTGCTTCGGATTATTTTGAGAAGATGTATGAATATGCCCTTAAGCTTATTGAAAAGGGGAAGGCATACGTTTCTTCGCTCTCTGCTGAGGAAATAAAGGAATACAGGGGGACTCTCACGGAGCCGGGCAGGGATGATCCTGACAGGGACAGGAGCATAGAGGACAGCTTAAGGCTCTTTAAGGAAATGAAGGACGGGAAGTACGAAGACGGAAAGTATGTCCTTCGCGGAAAGATAGACATGAAGAGCCCCAATATGAATATGAGGGATCCGGTCATATACAGGATAGCGCATCTTTCCCACCAGAATACGGGAGATAAGTGGTGTATTTATCCCATGTACGATTTCGCCCATCCCCTGGAGGATGCTATAGAGGGTATCACCCATTCCCTCTGCACGCTGGAATTTGAGGATCACAGACCGCTCTACGACTGGGTTATACGGGAATGTGAGATAGAGACACCGCCACGTCAGATAGAGTTTGCAAAGCTCTATCTCAATAATGTGGTAACGGGAAAGAGATATATAAAGAAGCTTGTGGAGGAAGGTATTGTTGACGGATGGGACGATCCGAGACTGGTTTCCATTGCGGGCCTGAGGCGCAGAGGCTACACTCCGGAATCCATCAGGAATTTCGTCAATCTCTGCGGTATCAGCAAGTCACAGGCCACTGCGGAGATGGACATGCTGGAGTACTGTATAAGGGAGGATCTGAAGCCGAAGGTGAAGCGGCTGATGGCGGTGCTTCATCCCCTGAAGCTCATCATAGACAATTATCCGGAAGGCCGGACAGAGGAGCTGGACGCTGTCAATAATCCCGAAAACCCGGAGCTCGGAAGCAGGAAGCTGAGCTTCTCAAGGGAACTCTGGATAGAGAGGGAGGACTTTATGGAGGAGCCTCCGAAAAAGTATTTCAGGCTTTTCCCCGGAAATGAAGTCCGGCTTATGAATGCCTATTTTGTAAAATGCGTGGGCTTTGACAAAGACGATAACGGCAATATTACGGCTGTTCACTGCACCTACGATCCGCTTACGAAGCAGGGAAGCGACTTCAAATCCGACCGCAAGGTCAAGGGTACGATCCACTGGGTCAATGCCAATGACTGTGCCAGGGTAAGGGTCAGGCTCTATGAGAATATAGTTGACGAGGAAAAGGGTGTTTATGATGAAGAGGGAAATATCAATCTGAATCCCAATTCCCTGGAGGAATGCACTTCGTTTGCAGAAACAGAGCTTAAGGAGGCAAAGATTTACGAGCGCTTCCAGTTTGTGAGAAACGGGTTTTTCTGCGCGGATCCCAGGGACTCGAGGGACGGAGCGCCTGTCTTTAACAGGATAGTTTCACTGAAGAGCTCCTTTAAACTCCCGCAGGAGGCAAAAATCTAATGTAAAAAGTCATCCTGAGCGAAGCGAAGGATCTAAAATGATCTGTCAGACATTGCTTTTAGGACGACAGAGATATATTGCATTGAAAAGATGCATTTTTTGAGGAGGTATATTATGGCACTGTTTTCGGGGATGGACAAATTTGGGTTGAAGGATATCAAGGGCGACGAGGTATTCGGAGATCAGGAAAAGAAAAAAGCAGCAGACGCTGAAACCGCGGCAGCAAAAAAGGCTGCGGGTGAATTGGATTATCTGATAGACAGGACCTATTCCTGCCCCGTATGTGATCAGGAATTCAAGAGCAGAACCGTAAAGAGCAGGAGCATAAAGCTTGTGGGTACCGATGAGGATCTAAGGCCGAAATATCAGCAGCTCGACTCATTAAAGTATGATGTGGTGGTCTGCCCCCATTGCGGCTATGCAGCCCTTGCCCGGACCTTTAAGAATATTTACGATTCCCAGAAGAAGCTGGTCAGAGAGACTATTTCAAGGGATTTTCATTATACCGAGCCGCCTGCGGTATACAGCTATGATGATGCCATCGAGCGCTATCAGATAGCCTTTGCGAATGCTATGGCAATAAAGCAGGTGGATTCCGAGAAGGCTTATCTCTGCCTCAGAATGGGCTGGACCATCAGAGGAAAGATGGAGACCCTGGACCCTTCTTCACCGACCTACGAGGCTGACAGGAAGCAGTGTATAGAGGATGAGAACGAGGCACTGAAGCTCGCCATGGACGGCTTCATCGCCGCACGAACGCGTGAGCAGCCTCCTTTCGCGGGAATGGATCAGTCGACCCTCGACTACCTGATATCGGTATTGAGCGTGCGCTTCGGAAGGACGGATGTGGCATCAAAGCTTATTTCCAGCCTTATCTCCAATATGACAACAAATCCCCGGATCAAGGAAAGAGCCAGGGATTTAAAGGACCGTATCGTAGCAGGTCAGAAATAATAAAAGCTCCGTAGGACAGGGTGGCAGCTTATTCTTCAAAGGAGGAAAAGCTGAAGGTCGACACCTGATCCTCACTCATTTCCGAAGCTTTTTCAACCGTATTCTTCGGCTCCTCCTGCGGGGTTCCTATGATATTTGACTCCGCATCCAGGGCTGCCTGCTTTGAGAAATGAAGGGGAACATATTCGCGCTCCGGGGAAAGAGGCTCTATCTCTTCAGCATCCGGCCCCTTTTCGGATTCTTTTTTCAGGAATTCCTCCAGCTCATCATTTACGTCGGGATCGGAATCCTCGAAAAGATCCTCGTCATGCCTGTCCTTCAGATAGTAATATGCTCCGGCTGCGGCAGCTCCCGCAAGGAGTGAGAAAAGAAGGAATTTTCCGAATTTCTTTGCCATTAAAGTTTTACCTCCTGTTTTCCGCTTTTCTCATTGATTATAGAGTATTTATCCGTATAAGTAAAGAAATGCGAAAGTCTGTCAAACAAAAATCCATAGCCTGTATTCTTATCCTGCTCTGTTTTTTCACAGTGCTTCTATCGGGGTGCAAAAAGGAGGAGGAGGAAAAGACAGATGTCGTCCTTACCACTGCCTTTGAGGAAAATGAGCTTTTCAGGATAGACAGCAGGAACTGTTACATTTCCGAAGCGGATATCTATATGAAATCCGCGGGAAGCAAGTATCAGGACGTCTTCGGTGAGGATATCTGGAGACAGAATTTCGGCGGGAAAACCCTGGAGAAGGAGCTTAAGGATACAACCCTTGCCCGCCTCGCCCAGATAAAGAGCATGGATCTTCTGGCGGCGGAATGGAATATAGCCCTTTCCGAGGAGGAGGAGGAAAAAGCCGCCCTTGCAGCAAAGAACTATTACGCCACTCTTATGGGAACAGAGGAGGAAAAGGGTATTTCCGAGGAGCTCCTGCGGGAAATGTATGCGGACTATGCGCTGGCAGACAAGATCTATGATGAGGTGACCTGCAACGTGAATCCGGAGATCAGCGATGATGAGGCCCGTTCCATCACGGTGAAGCAGATCCTTTTCAAGACATCGGATAAGGATGAAAATGGCGGCCGTAAGGAGTACAGCGAGCATGACAAGGAGGCCGCATACAAGAAGGCAGAGAAGTGCTTAAAAAGCCTGGATGAGGGAGCGGACTTCGATTCCCTTACCGAGAAGTACAATGAGGACCAGCAGAACACCTATACCTTCGGAAAGGGTGTGATGCCTGAGGAATTTGAAAAAGCTGCCTTCAATCTGGATACCGGTGAAATAAGCGGTATCGTGGAAACGGAGTACGGCTATCATATCATCAAGTGCATAAGCTCCTTTGACCAGGAGGAGACTGATAATAATAAGATAAGGATAGTCACCGAAAGAAAGAAGGAGGCCTTCAACAGGGTTTATGATGAATTCGTCCCGAAGCTTCACTCGAATCTTAATGAAGAGCTGTGGGAAAGCTTTGAGTATGATCCGTACACCGAAAAGTCCGGAACCAAGAGCTTTTTCGAGGTGTATGATGAGGTTTTTGCATCTTGATCTTATTTACATTTCTTGATCGATTTTATCTTGTTAGCACTTTTTGTCACTGAGTGCTAAAAATCCATTGACTTTTGTTTTGAGCCGCACTACAATACTTTTCTGAGAGCCGGACCGCCTCAAGTGTTCCGGTCAGACTCCGAAAAGAAAGGAAGTGCGGTATTTTATGGAAAAAAAACATGGAAATCTATCTATAAGCAGTGAAAACATTTTTCCCATTATAAAGAAGTGGATGTATTCGGATCAGGATATCTTTATCAGGGAGCTTATCAGCAACGGCTGTGATGCCATTACGAAATTAAAGAAGCTGGAGATGATGGGGGAGTACCAGGCTCCCGCTTCGGAAACCGACGGTAAGGAGGGCTCCGGCTTAAAGGGCAGGATAGACGTTAATGTAGATAATAAGAAAAAGACCTTGAGCTTCATCGATAACGGCATAGGAATGGATGCGGAGGAAGTGGATAAGTATATCAATCAGATCGCTTTTTCCGGTGCGACGGAGTTTATCGAGAAGTATAAGGATAAGTCGGACGGGGACCAGATAATCGGTCACTTCGGACTGGGCTTCTACTCTGCCTTTATGGTTGCGGATAAGGTTACCATTGATTCCCTTTCTTATGCCGAGGGGGCACACGCCGTTCACTGGGAATGTGAGGGCGCAGGTACCGAGTATGACATGACCGAGGGCAGCCGTGAAAGGGTCGGCACCGAGATCACCCTTTATCTCAATGAAGACTGCCTTAAGTACTGCAATGAATACGCAGTCCGCGAGGTTCTTGAGAAATACTGCTCCTTTATGCCTACGGAGATATACTTAAATGATGTAAATAAGGAGCCTCCGAAGATCGAGAAGGACAAGGACGGGAATGATATAGTTCCCGAGCCGCCAAAGCCAATAAACGACGTCAATCCTCTCTGGGCAAAGACGCCGAAGGACTGTACCGACGAGGAATACAAGGAATTCTACAGAAAGGTCTTCAGGGATTACAGAGAGCCTCTTTTCTGGATACATCTGAATATGGATTATCCCTTTAATCTGAAGGGAATACTCTATTTCCCGAAGATAAATATCGAGTACGAGTCCATAGAGGGCGTGATAAAGCTCTACAATAACCAGGTATTTATAGCCGACAATATCAAGGAAGTGATCCCCGAGTTCCTGATGCTCCTAAAGGGTGTGATAGACTGCCCTGACCTGCCCCTCAACGTATCAAGGAGCGCGCTACAGAATGACGGCTTTGTGAATAAGATCTCCGAGTACATCACAAAGAAGGTTGCGGAGAAGCTTTCCGGTCTCTGCAAGACCGACAAGGAAAACTACGAGAAGTACTGGGAGGATATCTCTCCCTTCGTGAAGTACGGATATCTTCGAAATGACAAGTTCGCAGAGAAGATAAACGACTATATTCTTTTCAAGGATATTAACGGAGAATTCCTGACGCTTCCCGAGGCACTGAAGCTTCCTTCAACCGCAGAAGAAGCGGAGAAGGCAGCAGAAGAAGCGGAAAAGGCGGCAGAAGACGGAAAGGCTTCTGACGAAGCGTCAGCGGAAGACGGAAAGACTGCTGATGAGTCAGCCGGAGAAGCGGAGAAGGCAGCAAATGAAGAAGTGTCCGGGGAGGGCACTGATGAGTCGGCCGCTGAGGCAGAGACGGCTTCAGACAGCGATAAGGAAAAAGCGGAAGAAAAGAAGGAAACCATCGTTTACTATGTGACGGATGAAAAGCAGCAGAGCCGTTACATCGATATGTTTAAGAAGTCAAAGATGGACGCCGTGATCCTTACCCACAATATCGATACACCCTTCATGCAGTCTCTGGAGGGGAAGAACGAGGGCGTTAAGTTCATGCGTATAGACGCAAACGTGACCGAAGCTATGACGGGTAAGGAGTCAAAGAAGGAGACCGAGGAGTTCGGCTCCCTTGCTGAGAAAATACAGAAGTTCCTTAGGAAGTCATTTAAAAAGGAAAAGCTCGAGGTAAAGGTTCAGAAGCTGAAGGACAAGAAGGTGGCATCTGTCATCACTGTTTCCGAGGAGACCCGGAGAATGCAGGATATGATGAAGATGTATTCAATGGGAGGAAGCGGGGCAGATGATCTCTTTAAGGATGACGACGGACAGACCCTTATCCTTAATGCGAACCATCCTCTGGTAAAGACCGTTATGGATGAACCGGAAAGCGACAGGGGGAAGCTTATCTCCGAACAGCTTTACGACCTTGCGGTGCTTGCAAATAAGCAGCTGCCGCCCGATGAAATGAAGAAATTCATAGAGCGCAGCAATGAGATAATGATGAAACTGTAACCGGTATAAGCAGGGAAATGCTCCACGGATATATGAGAAGGAGCATTTCCCGTTTTACTTGAGCTTTGTAACGGGCTCTTTATATAAGGTGATGTTTGTAAATGACACTTGATGCATATCTGAATCCGGATTTTTCCAATCCGGAGAAGCTTTTCTTTTTTATCCTGTCCCTTGCAGGTATCATTATCTGCAATATCCTGATAGCTGCCGGGACAGGTTTTGCTTTTCTCTTTTCAAAAGACAGGAAGGACCGGAACAAGAAAAACAACAGAATACTTGATACAGTACAGTTGTTTTATGAAATGATCATTTCCGCCACATCGGTCATGTCCTTTGCCTGCGCTTATGTCATTCTAAATCATGTGTATTCTCTCGTTATTTCAGATGGAACACATCATGGATACTTCAGGCTTTTTGCCGACAACTGGGAACAGTGGAAGGATTTTATACTGCTTCTTCTTATCCTGCTGTCCTGCGTTTTGAACAGCTTGCTTGACTGCCTTATAATCCCGCTTAAGAGGATAGGAAAGGAAACAAAAGCGACAATACGTATGCTTGCTATGTTCTATGCGATCATAGTACTCATATGCCTGAATTTTTATGGGGATGAAAGCGAGTACAGCCCTGTAATGATGTATTATCTCGGGCTGATGGTGGGAAGATTTGTGTATTTTGATGCTTCTGTCGGGGATTTTATAACGGCTGTCAAAAATGTGTTTATGAAATCCCCTTTGCTGCTCCTCGGACTTTCTCTTTCAGGAGCCTTATGCTGCATAGGATTTAAGGCCGGCTTCTTCCTCGAAAGGAATTATTATATAGTGGGAGTATTCTATACGCATGTATTTCTGCTCGCAGCCGTCTTCATTCTGCATCATTCGCATATATTAAACCTGGTTTTCAGGACGAAGGATAAGGCTAAGGCAGATCCGGAGGATGCAGAGACCGTATATGATGATCCTGATGAATAAGGACGGTAGCAGTGATCAATTGTTTTCAACCGGCGCAGCTCTTATCAGGGAGTGGAAGCATTTTCCTCCCCGGTATCTGCTCCTTCTTCACCCATTCCGGCAGTATCTGGCCCTTCCTCGCCCATTCCGGGGGTGTTTGCCGGAGCCGCATGTATTGTGGCGAGATCCACTGCGGGAGTAGGGGTCAGGCCGAGAGCAGCCGTGATCTCGGGAGTATGGGGACAGGTTCCAAGCTCGGGGATAGCCACACCGGGGATCTTGAAGGGACAGGAGTCGAGAGCCATCTGTCCGGTGGCAGAGCAGATATAGGTCATAGCCGAGTGGTTGTAATTGCAGGTGGTTTCAGGAACATTATCACTGGCAAAGTACTCGGTGTAGGCACTGCCGCTTGCGGTACAGATCCCGTCAAGTGCGAGAAGACCTGATTTATTGCAGACAACCCGGGTCACAATCCCCTCGGGAGTGATGAATTCCTTCCGTGGAAGGTTTTCATGTATCTTTTCCATTACACCACGCCACACAGTCCTTGCAAGGCGCTGCTGGTCCTTGGTGGTGAGATCCACATTATTATCAAAGCCTGCCCAGGTGGTGCAGGTATAATAGGGAGTATATCCGGCAAACCAGACATCATTCTCATCAGATGTGGTTCCTGTCTTTCCGGCGATGGGCTGGGTCCCGAAATTCACGGAGCCGCCTGTTCCCTTTGTCACAACATCCTGCATTGCGCTGGTCAGGAGGAATGAGGTGGTGGGCTTAATGGCGGAATGGGTTTCGGGTTCATTTTCAAGGAGCACATTGCCGTCATGATCCAGGATCTTCGTGTAAAACATAGGCTTTATATAGGTGCCGTTATTTGCAATGGCAGCATAGGCCGCATTCAGTTCTATATTTTTCACACCGTCGGTGATGCCTCCGAGAGCGAGGGTCTGGGTGATGTCGGAAAAGACTCTGCCGTCGGCGGTCTCTTTTTTGTCAACCAGAGTCGTGAAACCGAATTTAAGAAGATAATCATAGCCGAGCTGTGGAGTGATGTCCGTCAGGGTCTTTACCGTTACGATATTTAAGGACTGCTCTATTCCGTAACGGAGGGTGCAGACACCCTTATAGCCTTTGTACCAGTTATTTACAGGCCGTCCGTTACTGTATGCGAAGGGCTCGTCCACCTGGGTGGATGCCAGGGTCTTAAGTCCGCTGTCTAAAGCCGGAGCGTATGTTGAGACTATCTTGAAGGTGGAACCGGGCTGTCTCAAGGTATCGGTCGCCCTGTTAAGGGTGAGGCTTGCCTCCTTCTTTCCGCGGCCGCCCACAATGGCCTTTACATAGCCTGTGGACTGATCTGCTACGGTAACGGAGATCTGGGGCTGAGGTGCAGTGGAAAAGCTCTCTGAAATATAGGTATTTCCCTCAGAGAGTATGGATTCCTTGTAGACGTCAGCGGCTTCCCTTGCTTCCTCAGGACTGTCAAAAAGCCGCTTCCTGTTGTAGCCGTTATCCGCAAGCCAGAGAGCCATCATTTCCGAGGAATAATTCTGGTATTCGCCGTCAGGCTTTTCCACGGTAAGCTCATAATCAAGCAGATATTTCGTGCCTGCGGGGTAATTCTCCTCGTTTCCGGTGAAATCATCGCAGATCTTCTGTATGTCGGAGTCCTGGGTGGAATATATGCTTAAGCCGCCGGAATAAAGCTGGTTATAGGCCTGGGTCTCGCTGTAGCCAAGCTTCTCCACAAAATCAGAAAGGATCTCCTTTGTGAGAGCATCAACAAAGTAGGAGTTTATGGCGTTGCTCTCGGTCTGCTCATTTACGGTACGTATACGCGAATATACGTCGTCATTCACGGCCTCCTCATAGGCGGAGCGGGTGATATAGCCCTGCTTCAGCATATTATTGAGAACCTTCATGCGTCTCTCCGCATTATTCTCCGGGTGGGAGATGGGATTATATCTGGAGGGATTCTGGGTGATTGCGGCTATAACCGCATCCTCGGAAAGGTTCAGATCCGACACGTTCTTATTAAAATATCTTAGGGACGCGGCCTGTACTCCGAGGGTATTCTGCCCGAGATTGATGGTATTCAGGTAGAGCTCCAGTATATTATCCTTTGTAACATCCTCCTGCTTCTCAAGCTCTATGGCGAGATACTGCTCCTGTATCTTCCGGCGGAGCTTCTCCATAAAGGAGGATTCATGCGTCCATTCGGTAAACACATTATTCTTTATGAGCTGCTGGGTAATGGTGCTCGCGCCCTGGGAGAAATCATGGCTTTTTAAGCCCGTGACACCGGCCCGGACTATACCCTTGATATCTATACCGTTATGCTCATAAAAGCGTTCATCCTCAATGGCGACGAAGGCATGCTGGAGATCTAAAGGGATCTTCTCTATGGTCTGATAGATCCTGTTGGAATCGGCGGCAACAAGCTTGGTAAGCTGCTTTCCGTCGGAATCGTAGACCGTGGACGAATATCCTGAGGGGCGGATATCCTTATTATTGATTTCGGGAGCCGTTGCCACAACACCCTTAAATATGCCGACAAAGCCTGCAGTCCCGATAACAGCTGCAGATACGGCTCCGAAAATGGAAAGGGTGACGAAAGCCACCAGCACCATATTCAAGAATTTGGGACCGTTGGCGTTCAATTCCCTGAAACGCTTCACGGCTCCGTGTCTTCCGAAATTCATAAGCGCTATTATAGCATTTATATCTGTGACTTGCAAAAAAAAGACTGTCGTGCTATTATCGCACATATTTTCTTAAGAAAAAATTAAGCAATGGCATGCAGAATGACAATGGCTTAACAATTCTGATAGATTGGGATGAGTTTAAGAGGATTGGTTTATTATGGATGAAGCAGGACTTATACGGATCTTTGCCGGGACAGGCAGGGGAAAGACCAGTGCCGCCATCGGACAGGGAATAAAGGCGGCCACAAAGGGAAAAACCGTGTCCGTTATCCAGTTCCTGAAGGGAAAGGCTGACGGGGAATTTGATATATTAAAGAGGCTTGAGCCGGAAATGAAGCTTTTCCGTTTTGAAAAATCGGATGTGTGCTTTGACGACCTGAGTGACATCGAAAAGGAAGAGGAAAAGCAGAATATAAGGAACGGCTTTAACTTCGCAAAAAAGGTGCTTATGACGGGTGAGTGCGATCTTCTTATACTGGATGAGTTTCTGGGGCTTATTGATACCGGGCTTATGACAAAAGAGGACTTAAAGGAGCTTATTTCGGCAAAGCCCGCGGATGTCGGCATCATAATGACGGGAATCAACATAAATGAGGAGGTATGCCGCCTTGCGGATCAGGTAACAAAGCTTGAAACGGTTGTGTTTTCCTGAGTAAGGGGTAACGGCCGGGAACAATCAGTATTTAATCAAAATGTGACTTTTGGCGTTTGTATCATGATATTGGAATTTGACGACGATCTGGATCTCAATGTCATCGCAGAAAGCGGGCAGTGCTTCAGATGGGAAAAGGTTAATGAGGATAGTGACCCTGGGATCTTCCGGATAATTGCCGGGAACAGGGTTCTTTTTATCTTAAGGCTTTCTGAGGGAGTGTATGACCTGTCCTGTTCGGAAAACGTTTTTCACGAGTTCTGGAGCGGATACTTTGATATTGAAACAAGCTACCGGAAAATAAGAAGCCTGGTGGATACCGGGGATCCTTTCCTTAGACCGGCAGCCGGATACGGGAAGGGTATGAGGATACTTAAACAGGATCCCTTCGAGTGCCTCATAAGCTTCATCATTTCACAGAGAAAAAATATCCCGGCAATCAGGGCCTGCATAGAAAAGCTCTCGGTCGAAGCCGGAGAGAAGATAACCCTCCCCGAAAAGGATAGGCAGTGGCTGAAGGAAAAGGGGGTGGAACCCCGTTATTCCGAGGACATCTGTTCCTTTCCCACGCCCAAGGCTCTGGCGGGATTAAGTGAGGATCAGCTAAAGTCCTGCTCTGCGGGCTACAGGGCACCCTACATAAGAAGAGCCGCGGAAAGCGTGCTTTCCGGGGAGCTGGACCTGGAAGAATTATGTAAACTAAATGACGGTGAGCTCCTGTCCGCACTGATGGAAATATACGGGGTCGGGAAAAAGGTTGCCAGCTGTGTCTCTCTTTTCGGCTTCCACCGCCTTGATTTTTTCCCAATAGATGTATGGATAGACAGAGTACTCTCCGAACGCTACAAAAACGGTTTTCCGTTTGAGAAATACAGACCCTATAACGGTGTTATGCAGCAGTATATGTTCTTTTATGCGAGGAGCGGCGCTGTCTGAGCTATTATCTGTATCCTTAGCGAAGCGAAGGATCTTCCCATAGGGTTATCAAATGTCATCCTGAGCGAAGCGAAGGATCTTTCCCCCGGGTTTGACTTATAATAGTATCAATGTTACTATTTCCTAATGATTTAGCGGGTTAGGATCTGTTCATTAATAAATCTTAAAAAGTTATTTTTGAACAGCTCCTTAGGACTTTATTTTAAGGAGAACAGACCATGTCAATATTCAAAGGCGCCGGTGTGGCTATCATCACACCCTTTAAGGATAACGGCGATATCAACTATGAGAAATTTGCTGAAATAATAGAAATGCAGATCCAGAGCGGTACCGACTGCATTATTGTATGCGGCACCACCGGAGAGGCAGCCTGCTTAAGTGAAGAGGAGCATTTCGCGGCCATAAAGTTCTGTGTGGAGCAGGTGCACCACAGGATACCGGTAATGGCCGGAGCCGGAAGCAACAGCACGAGATCTGCCATATACTATTCGGAGGAGGCGGAGAAGGTTGGTGCGGATGCACTGCTTTCCGTTACACCTTACTACAATAAGACCACACAGAGGGGACTTATCGAGCATTTCAAGGATATTGCCGCTTCGGTCAGTATTCCCATTGTACTCTATTCGGTAAAGAGCCGGACGGGTCTCAATATCGAGCCGGAGACCGTAAAGGAGCTTGTGGATAATGTTCCGAACATTGTGGGAATAAAGGAAGCAAGCGGGAGTCTCGGTCAGGCTGAAAAGATAAAGGCAATCTGCCCTGAGGTGGAGCTCTATTCCGGTGACGACGAACTGACCGTTCCCATGATGGCAATAGGCGGAATCGGCGTTATATCGGTGGTTTCCAATGTGGCGCCCCGTTATGTCCACGATATGTGTATGAAGGCATTAAACGGCGATTTTGAGACCGCGGCAAAGATGCAGCTAAATGAGCTTGATCTTGTGGAGGCTCTCTTCTGTGAAACAAATCCAATTCCCGTCAAGGAAGCAATGAATATGCTCGGATACGGAACGGGCCCCTTAAGAAAGCCGCTGATCCCCTTAAGCGACGCGAACAGGGAACGTTTGAGGAGGTCCCTTACGGATTTCGGTCTTCTGAAATAGTGACGGGACAGAGGAAAAGAGGGAAATTCTATGTCGGTGAAGATAATACTGAACGGATGTTCCGGCCGGATGGGGCAGGTGGTAAGCTCCCTGGCGGAAAAAAATGACGATGTACTCATAGTGGCCGGGATTGATAAAGTGACGGGAAGCAAAAACAGCTTCCCTGTTTTTAAGGATATTGAGGAATGCGATATAAAGGCGGATGTCATAATCGATTTTTCTCTCCCTGAGGGAAACGAAAGGCTGATGGATTACGCAGAAAAGCACAGTCTGCCTGTGGTCCTATGTACCACGGGGCTTTCCGAAGACCAGCTGGAAAGGGTGAAAAAGGCGTCGGAGAAGATAGCGGTTTTGAGAAGCGCCAATATGTCCCTCGGGATAAATACGCTGATGAAGGTGCTTTCCGAAATAGCTCCCGTGCTTTCGGAGGCGGGCTTTGATATCGAAATAGTCGAGAAACACCATAGGGAGAAGAAGGATGCCCCGAGCGGCACAGCCCTTGCCCTTGCGGACTGTATTAATTCCTCACTGAATGACGGCTTCTCCTATGTGTATGACAGGAGCCGGCGTTCCGAAAGAAGACCTTCCAAGGAAATAGGTATATCCGCCGTAAGGGGAGGCACTATCCCGGGCGACCATGACATAATCTTTGCAGGAGAGGATGAGACCGTGACCATAAGCCACAGGGCTTATTCCAGGAGGATCTTCGGAAACGGTGCAATTAAAGCTGCTGTATTCCTTAAGGGGAAGGATGCCGGAATGTACAGTATGGCGGATGTGATCAAATGAGGCTCAGGCCCTGTATAGATATACATAACGGCAGGGTAAAGCAGATCGTAGGCTCGTCCCTAAAGGATGAAAAGGAAAGCGTAAAGGAGAATTTTGTTTCGGAGTATGATGCTGCATACTATGCGGGGATCTACCGGGACAGGGCTCTTAAGGGCGGCCATGTGATCGTTCTTAACAGCCGTTTATCCGAATATTATGAAGCTTCAAGGAAAGCCGCTTTTTCAGCTCTTTCCGCTTTTCCCGGCGGGATGCAGTATGGAGGCGGCATTAATAATGAGAATGCCGCTTTATTCCTTGAGGCGGGGGCAAGCCATGTGATAGTCACGAGCTTTGTTTTCCGGGACGGAAGACTGAATATGGAGAACCTCCGGAGGCTTCAGTCGGAATGCGGAAAGGAAAGGATAGTTCTGGATCTTTCCTGCCGGAAGAAGGAGGACGGGAATTATTATGTCACAACGGACCGCTGGCAGAAATATACGGATCTTCTGGTGACGGAGGAAAGCTTAAGGAGCCTCTCATCCGAATGCGGCGAATTTCTGGTCCACGCTGTGGACAGGGAAGGAAAGGGCGAAGGAGTGGACAGGGAGCTTATACGGATCCTCTCCGGAGTGCAGGAAATACCCGTGACCTATGCGGGAGGGATAAAAAGCTTGAACGATGTGGATATTATAGAAAAAGAGGGGGCAGGCCGGATAGATTACACGGTGGGCACAGCCCTGGAGCTTTTCGGGGGGAAACTGAAGCTTGATGAGCTGATAAGGCGATGAGCCCGGAAAGAAGCGGAGACTAAGAAGACAGATCCTAAGGAGAAACGAAAAGGAGCAGTACCTGAAAAGATGAAGAGTAAAAGAGAAGATATACGGAATATAGCAATAATCGCACACGTTGACCATGGGAAGACCACTCTGGTGGATGCACTTTTAAAGCAGAGCGGTGTTTTCCGGGAAAACCAGGAGGTTGCGGAAAGGGTAATGGACAGCAATGATATTGAGCGTGAGCGCGGTATCACCATACTTTCAAAGAATACCGCCGTTCAGTATAAGGATACAAAGATAAATATAATCGACACCCCCGGACACGCCGATTTCGGAGGAGAGGTGGAGCGTATCCTCAAAATGGTCAACGGCGTGGTGCTTTTAGTTGATGCCTTTGAGGGGGTAATGCCCCAGACAAAGTTTGTACTGAAGAAGGCTCTTGCACTTAAGCTTCCGGTTATTTCCTGCATAAATAAGATCGACCGCCCCGGTGCAAGGCCGGCCGAGGTGGTGGACGAGGTGCTGGAGCTCTTTATGGATCTTGATGCCACTGACGAACAGCTTGACTGTCCCTTTGTCTTTACCTCAGCAAAGGAAGGGGTGGCTTCCCTTGATGCGGATACTCCGGGGAGTGATATGAAGCCCCTTTTCGACACGATTATAAACTATATTCCCGCCCCGGAGGGTGACAGCGATGCAAATCTCCAGATCCTCATCTCCACCATTGACTACAATGAATATGTGGGAAGGATCGGTGTCGGCAAGGTCGATAACGGTACCGTGAAGGTGAACCAGGAGGCGGTGATCGTAAACCACCACGACAAGGACAGGCAGGAAAAGGTAAAGATCAGTAAGCTCTATGTCTTCCAGGGGCTCACAAAGAAGGATGTGAGTGAGGCGGGCATAGGAGAGATAGTTGCGATCTCCGGTATTTCCGATCTGAAGATCGGGGATACGCTCTGCGGTACAAGCGGAGATGCTGTGGCCATTCCGTTCCAGAAGATATCCGAGCCCACGATAAGCATGAATTTCATGGTAAATGACTCGCCTCTGGCAGGGCAGGAGGGTAAGTATGTGACCAGCCGCCATATCAAGGACAGGCTATTAAAAGAGCTTAATACGGATGTGTCCTTAAGAGTCGAGGAGACCGAGTCAACGGACACATTTAAGGTTTCGGGACGGGGAGAGCTCCATTTATCGGTGCTTATTGAGGAAATGCGCCGTGAAGGCTATGAATTTGCGGTAAGCAAGGCCGAGGTCATATACAAAAAGGACGAGAACGGGAAAACCCTGGAGCCTATGGAAACGGCTTATATAGATGTGCCGGATGAATATTCGGGAACCGTGATATCTTCTCTTTCGGAGAGAAAGGGAGAGCTCATTAATATGGGATCCATTGCGGGGGGCTACACAAGGCTTGAATTCAATATCCCTTCGAGAGGGCTCATAGGCTTCCGCGGTCCCTTCCTTACGGATACAAAGGGTAACGGGATAATAAACACCATTTTCTCGGGCTACGGTCCCTATAAGGGCGATATCTCCTACAGGAAGACCGGGTCGCTTATTGCCTTTGAAGCGGGCGAAGCGGTGACCTACGGTCTCTTTAACGCGCAGGAAAGAGGGTCTCTTTTTATCTGTCCGGGAACAAAGGTCTATTCGGGAATGGTGATAGGTTCAAATCCCAGAAGTGACGATATTGAGGTGAATGTATGCAAGACAAAGCATCTCACCAATACCAGAACCTCCTCATCTGACGAGGCTCTGCGCCTTACACCTCCGGTGATACTGTCCCTCGAGCAGGCTCTTGACTTCATTGACCAGGACGAGCTTCTGGAAGTCACTCCGGAAAGTCTCCGGATAAGGAAGAGGATACTGGATCCCCTCTTAAGGAAGAGGGCGGCATTCAGGCATTGAGAAAATCCTTCGTCAGATCTTTTTCCAGGTGCTTCTGCTGAAGAGGGAAAGGATCGGGAATATCTCAAGTCTTCCGGTTATCATGGCAAGACTCAGGAAAATCTTCGATATGTCGCTGTAGGCGGCGAAATTACAGGTAGGTCCCACTTTATCAAGTCCGGGACCTATATTATTGAAGGTACAGAGCGCGGCTGAAAGATTGGTTTCAATGGAAAATCCGTCCAGACTGAGTATCACGGTCAGAACAGCCACTATTATCATATAGGCGGAAAAATACGCCTGTGTGTTCGCTATCACATCCTCGCTTATCACCCTGTCATTGATCTTCAAAACGTGGACTGTGCGGGGGTGTATGGTTTTTCTGATATTCCTTAAGAGGCTTTTTACGAGAATAAGTACCCTTGCGCACTTCATGCCGCCTCCGGTGCTTCCGGCGCAGGCTCCTATAACCATCAGAAGGAGGATAAGGGTTTTCGAGAATACAGGCCAGGTATCATAATCGGCAGTTGCAAAGCCTGTGGTGGTTATCATACTGGCAACCTGGAAAAATGAGGTTCTTAAGGTCTCCTCCCAGCTTCCGTACATTTGGCGGATATTGGTTCCTATAAGAAGTCCTGCTGCGAGGACAGTCAGTACATATAGACGGACCTCCTCATCCTTAAACACCTGTCCGAGCTTCTTCAGAATGATAATATAGTAGATACTGAAGTTTACCCCGAAAAGGAGCATAAATACGGTCGTAACATTCTGTATGTACGGGCTGTAGCTTGCGAAGCTGTCAGCCTTTACCCCGAAGCCTCCTGTTCCGGCGGTTCCCATGGCGTGGCACACCGAATCAAAGACGGGCATTCCTCCGGCGATCAGGAATATGATATTTAGGATCGTAAGAACAATGTAGAGGCAGTATAAGATAATGGCTGTCTGTTTCATCCTGGGGACTATCTTTCCGACACTTGGACCCGGGCTTTCGGCCCTTAAGATATGCAGTGTGAAGCCCGTTTCCTTTCCGCTTCCCGGCAGTACGGCAAGCAGAAAGACCAGTACGCCCATGCCGCCGATCCAGTTGCTGAAATTCCTCCAGAAAAGGGTCCCGTGTGTCATTTCCTCCACATTATGTATGATGGAAGCACCGGTTGTAGTAAAGCCGGAGGCCATTTCAAAGAAGGCGTCAACGTATGAGGGGATATCACCGTTAAGAACGAAGGGGATGGCACCGAATGCACTCATGATAAGCCAGCAGAGTCCCGTTACCACAAGACCCTCTCTCGCGAAAAAACCGCCCTTTGCACCTCTGGATAATACAAACACCAGAAAAAGGCCGGTACAGAGCGCTATGCAAAGTCCCTTCGCAAAGGCAGCAGCCGAAGCATTTTCTCCGTACAAAAGGGAAATAATGAGGGGAAGAAAGAGAAAAGCTGATTCCAGAAGCAGCACCTGCCCACACAGGCGAAAAAGCATTTTGTAATTCATGACCTGTTCCCTTTATTCAAAAATATCATTGATCTGCTCTATCTTTCTGTCCTCACCGGAAATGACCACAAGGGTGTCGCCTGCCTGGAAGAAGGAATCTCCGGTGGGTATCTCATTGATCCCTTTGTGGGTGATGCCGGCAAGGAGCACATGGCTCTTTAGCCTTATATCCTTCAGCTTTTCATTGCAGTGAAGGGTATTCTCGGCAACCCTGAATTCCATGGCCTCAACATGGCCATCGGCTATAAGATGCATGGTGAGAGCCGCTCCCACCTTGTTTTTCTTCGCACGGACATAGCGGACTATGATATTGGTGACCAGATCCTTGGGGGAGATAATGCTGCCGACCGGAAGGTCATCAAGAACACGGAGATTCTCGGCCCGGCCCAGCTTCGTGATGACCTGGGGCACACCCTTCTGATTGGCATACAAGGACATAAGTATATTGGTTTCGTCAAAGCCCGTAAGGGCGACAAAGACGTCGCTGTGGCCTATGCCCTCACGGTCAAGGACCTTCTGGTTGCTGGCATCTCCCTCGACTATGGTGGCTTCGGGGAGAAGTGCCGCGAGCTCTCTGCAGCGGTTTGTCTTATTGTCCAGGATCTGGACGGAAATACCGTGGCTTTGGAGGATTTTCGCCAGATAAAAGCCTATGCGGCTTCCGCCGGCTATAAATGCACTGGAGGCCTTGTGGGTTATGACCCCGAGCTTACGGAGAAGGGTATTCAGGTTTTCATTGGAGCCAGTAACAAATACCCTGTCATTCTCACGGAGAACAAAATCCCCGGAGGGGATCAGCGCCTTACCGTCTCTGAGTACGGCGCAGACAAGCACCTGGCATTTTAAGGTCTGATTGATATTGGAAAGGGACAGTCCGTTCATTGGGCTGTCGGACCTGACCTTCAGCTCCACGATCTCGGTATTACTCTTTGCAAAGGTCTCCCTTTTAAGAAATCCGGGATAGCGGATAAGACGTGATATTTCCTTTGCGGCCTGAAAATCCGGGTTCACTGCCATAGACAGGGAAAAAGCACCCTGAATGGAGGCGATGTCCCTGGAATACTCCGGGTTTTTTAGCCTTGACACCGTATTGATCCTGGAATTCATCTGATGGGCAGTTATGCAGGACAGGAGATTTATCTCGTCGCGCCCTGTCATGGCTATCAGAAGATCCGCATCTTCTACACCGGCTTCCCTCAAAACAGCCATGGAGGCACAGTTGCCCTCGACTCCCATGACATCATATAGCTCCATGCAGGATTCCAGCTTCTCCGGATCAGACTCTATTATGGTCAGATCATAGCCTTCGTTTGAAAGCTGGCGGACAAGGGTGGATCCCATCTTTCCGTATCCAGATATTAATATCCTCATATGACTATAATATCACCTATGTCAAATCCCCGCGGAGTATGCAAGGATAAGCTATTACTAATAATGTTTTACGCTGTGTATTATACTTTCAGGCGATGCTTCCCTATAATTAACATATGTCGTATCTGGAACGGATAAAAAGCCTTAGAATAGAGAGGAAGAAAAAGCAGAGAGAGGTCGCTGCCCAGATCTTTGTGAGCCAGCGGACCTATTCGGACTATGAGAGCGGACGCATCCGGCTCCCTGTGGAAAGCCTTGTGAGGCTTGCAAGATACTATGATGTTTCCATGGACTATATCTCGGGTGCGGTTTCGGATACAGGCAGCTTCCCGGCTGAAGAGCCGGATGATACTTAGGGGTCGGAGTCCGCGCATTCCCGGATGGATGATGCTTTTGTATCGGAGTCTGCGCTGTCCCGCAGAAGCTTCAGTATTTCTTTGTAATTGTCCTCGTCATGGATATAGCTGCAGTTAACGCAGCTTTTTCTCATCCTGCCCTTCTTTTCAACGTAATGATACTGTCCGGGACAGTCCTTAAGGTGAAAAAGGGGACAGTAGCAGAAAAGACAGTTCACTCCCTTGTTTTCCGGCATTTCATGGCAGGGATAATACCTGCATTCGCGGTTCTCAAAATATTTAAAAGAATTCATATATTTAGACACTTCCGTCTTTCTACACGTGGCGATTTATGGTATAATCATACTCCAAATACAGGCAATTATACAGGGGAAAAAAGCATGGGTTTTTTACTGACCTGCAGCTCTACGGTTGACCTTTCCGAAGAGAGGC
Organism: uncultured Lachnospiraceae bacterium; assembly: GCA_902803625.1. Taxonomy (GTDB): domain Bacteria; phylum Bacillota; class Clostridia; order Lachnospirales; family Lachnospiraceae; genus NK4A144. The sequence goes on along the minus strand of CADCQV010000217.1, from coordinate 2,084 downwards.
TTTCAGAGAGAAACATAAAGTGGGCTTCTTTTCATTTCCAGATAGACGGGCAGGACTATCTTGATGATTACGGGCACAGCATGAGCCTAAAGGAGTTTTACCGCAGGGAGAGAGAGGGGGCTGCACCCACCACCTCACAGGTAAACACGGAAGAATACATCGCGCTATGGAAGCCTTTGATGGAGGATGGGAATGATATCCTTCATGTAAGCCTTTCCTCCGGTATTTCCGGAACCTATAATTCTGCCAACATTGCAGCCGATGATATGCGTGAGCTCTATCCGGACAGAAGGATCTATGTGATGGATTCCCTGTGTGCTTCTGCAGGGTACGGGCTCTTTATGGAGGAGCTGGCGGACAAAAGGGATGAGGGGATGGACTTTGACGCCCTCATTGAATACGGCGAGAGCATAAAGCTCCGTGTGAACCACTGGTTCTTTGCAAGTGACCTTACCAGCCTTATACGGGGCGGAAGGGTGTCTCCGGCGGTGGGGAAGGTGGCCAGTCTCTTAAAGATCTGTCCCCTGTTTAAGGTGAACAGCGAAGGGAAGCTCATTTCGGCCTCAAAGGTACGCACAAAGAAAAAGGTCTTTCCGGAGATAGTCCGGGTTATGGGACAGCATTCCGAAAATGGTATGGATTATGCCGGGAGGTGCTACATCTCATATTCGGACTGTCCGGATGATGCAAATGAGGTAAAGAAAAGGATAGAGGAAGCATTCCCGAATCTCAGGGACGGCGGAGTGGAGCTTTTCAGGATAGGAACCACCATCGGCGCCCACACAGGTGTGGCGACCGTTGCACTGTTTTTCATGGGAGATGAGAGAACCGAATGAAATTTACCAGGGTGGGTGAAAATGAAATAAGATGCATCCTTACCGAAGAGGAGCTTGTGAGCTTTGGTATAGATCTGGATGATATTCTGGAGAAAAACGTAAAGTCCGGAAAGTTTTTCAATGAGATCCTTTCCCGTGCATTTCTTGCTCTGGGAGAACAGAGTGTGGATGAGATAAGGGGCTGCAGCGCTCAGATAAGCGTACTGAAGGACCGGAGTATTTCCATCCTTTTCCATACCAGAAAGACAAATATACTTACGGAGTTTGCGGACAGGCTGAAGGAGGCCGAGGAAAAGATCCGCAGAGCTGCGGAGATGATCCCGGATTCCGTGGATAACAGATCCTTTCTGGTTTCCTTTAAATCCATAGATGATGCCGCAGCCTTCTGCCGTGCCGGGAAAAAGGCGGGACATCTCGTGAGCTATTTTTCGAAGAGCAGGAAAAATGATGAGTATATCCTGTTTATACTCCGTTATGCCTGTGATGAAAAGGAATACCGCAAGGTAAGGCTTCTGGCGGACGAATTCGGCCGCGTGAATGATGCCAGTACCGCTTCAAAGGCCTATATTCTGGAAAACTCCGATATGCTCATAAGCGAGGATGCTTTTTTCAGCCTTGGAGAGCTATAAATGTCATATTATTTAAAAGGCAGCAGGTTTATCTTTAATGATGAGTGCCCGCTCATTGATCCGGGTGAGATTCTTTCCGGACTCGGCCTTCCTAAGGAGCTTACGGAGAAAGGTAAGGTACGAAAAGCATTTGACTCTGTAAAAAAAGAGGCGGCAGAGCTTGTCCATATGGCAGCAGTGGCGGCATACTTCAAGATGCCGGATAATTCTATTCCGCCCATACCGACCGGAACAGAGGTTGTGGGCGCGATCATTACCATCGGTGCGGATATTTCCACAAAAAGTGTCGAATACTTTGCAAGAGGGAAATATACCAAAGGAATGATCTTAAATGAGATCGCTGATCACTGTCTTTCCGTATACGAGAAGATGATAATAGAAAGACTTGAGGTTCTTTCCGAAAGGAAGGGGGTTATCCTCGGGCGTATGTATGAGTCTCCCGGGGAAATGCCTGTTTCCGAGCTGAAATATGTCTGGGAAGCAGTCGGAGCCGGGGAGTCCATAGGAGTCAACATCACAAGGGATTCCACTCTCTTCCCCACAAAGTCCTCCTGTCTCATAATGAAGATAAAGCAGTGACTGATCAGAAAGGCCGCCTGCACAACCGGATGTGACATAT
>CADCQV010000216.1 GCA_902803625.1 uncultured Lachnospiraceae bacterium | reverse complement strand
TCCGTATCGGTCTTTATCACTATGTTTTCAACGTGGATCTCCCTTACGCTCTCTATCCAGACACTCTGCCAGAGTCCGGAAAAGGGCGTGTACCACATACCGCCCCTCTTTATCCTCTGCTTCCCGTAGGGCTCCTTAAGATCTCTCAGATCGTCCACCGTAACTATCCTTAACCGGAACCTGTCCGGAGCATCACTTATATCCACGGCGAAATGCTCATATCCCCCGCTGTGTCTTCCATAGCTTTTTCCGTCAATAAAGACCTCCGCATGCTGGTCAGCGGCATCGATATGGAGAAGCAGCTTTTCATCACGAAAGCCCTCAGGTATTATGACCTCTCTTTCATATATAAGCTCAGCCCCTTCGGGGAAATGGGTTTCAATACCAGAAAGTATCGACTCCGGCGGAAAAGGAACACGGATCCTCTTTTCTTTAACCGGATATGGAGAAGCGTTATGACAAACAGAAAAATCCCACCATCCGCAGAGATTTAAGAAGGAGTCCCTTTCCATAAGGGGTCTCGGATGACGGTCCCAGGGAATCCTTTCTTCGTCTTTATACAGTTTCTCCCCGGCTTCCGTAAACAGTCTTGTCATGACCATAATTATAACACGCGGGGGAAATTTGTGTTATACTGAGTACAACCGTAAAAAGCGCCGGATGTTTCTTCTGGAATGGTATCTGTTCAGAACCCTTTGGCTTCTGAACAGATACAGCGCATTCGGTCAATTAAATCGTGCTACGCACGATGGACCGAATGCCAAAATGCCGAGGTTTTCATACGTCACTTGCGGTTCCGCAAGTGACTGTTCTGAATAGTTACCTGGAATGTTTCTTCTGTCATCCTGAGGAAGGATCTTTAAGATTCTTCGCTTCGCTCAGAATGACAAAAGACCGCATATGCTGCCGGAAGATCGAATTAAACGAATCGCAAAGAAATTACAAAATAAGGATAAGGAAAAAAATGTCTGAAGATCAGAAGATCACAAGGCTTATGCTTATTAAGCCTGAAGATGAAAATAATAAATATGTTGTGGAGGAAAGCTCCTTACTGGACTCGATGTCAAGCGGTGACGACCTGCCTGCCGTGGGCTTTACGTCCGGCAGCCCGGCATTCTGCTACATAAGGGTAAATACAAAGATCTATTCGGCACCCCTAAGCTATCACCTTATGTATGATGATTTCTTCGGCTATCTGGATGCGCTGAAAATAGTGTCCGTGCGCCACAGAGATACCTGGGAGGGAGCATGCGACGATATACTTACCGATGCTGAAAAAAGAAAGCACAGATACGAGAGCTCCTATCCGGGATTAATAGCCTTCTTTGAACAGTCCGTTTCCTATAACGGGGACTGGAATGAGTACCTGCCCCCGCTATGATCTTTTAACTGATCAACAAATCAGGATATTCCCACCACCTAAAAAAAGTTATTTATGAACAGCTCCTAAATCTGGAAACGATAACTGTACAGGAAGCATCACCGGTAATATTAAGTGTCGTCCTGCCCATATCAAATATTCTGTCAACGCCTGCTACAAGTGCGATCCCGTCTACAGGCAGTCCCACGGACGTTAAAACCATGGCGAGCATAACCATTCCCGCGCCCGGCACACCGGCAGTACCTATTGAAGCAAGTGTTGCGGTCAGAACTATTGTAACCATCTGTTCCAGGGTCAGATCAATTCCGTAGCAGGACGCAATGAAGATTGCACATACTCCCTGGTAAATCGCTGTCCCGTCCATATTTATCGTTGCACCGAGCGGCAAAACGAAGCTCGAGATCTGCCTTGGAACCCCCAGCTTTTCAGTACATTCCATATTAACCGGCAGAGTTCCCACTGAAGATGCACTTGAAAAAGCAAACATCATTGCAGGTAATACACCCTTAAAGAATTTAAGAGGGCTCATCTTTCCCACTACGGCGACAGCTGTCGAGTAGACAATTGCAGCATGAAGGAAGAAGCATAGATAAGCTATGATCAGAACCTTTGCCAAAGAACCTATAACCTCCGGTCCGTTTGCTGCGATAACGGGTGTCAGCAGGCAGAACACACCAACAGGTGACAGCTTCAGAATCATCTCCATACATTTCATAAAGATGTCATTTAAGAGGTTAATGCCATCTACCGCCCCCTCAGCTTTTTCTCCGAGCTGAACGATCGCAAAGCCTATAATAAGCGCCATTACAATAACCTGAAGCATATTTGCATTTACAATGGGTCCAAGAAAATTAGACGGGAAAATATCAACCAGCACATCCATTCCGGCTTTTGATTCCTGGGCTTCATAAGCGAGCTCCGTTGTGGAAATAACCGGAAAGAATGATTTAAACACCGAACTGACAGCCAGACCTATCGTTATGGCAAATGCGGTTGTGACCAAGTAATAAAATACCGTAATTCCGCCTATCTTACCAATCTGCCCGATATCCTTCATGGAAACAATCCCGCTCATTATCGAGAAAAGAACAATCGGACATACAATAAACTTAACGAGATTTAAGAAGATAGTACCAAAGGGCTTAATGTAGGTTACCGTCAGCTCCGCATTGCCTTGGAGCAATAATCCTGCAATAATGGCAAGTACCAGGGCAACAAAAATCTGAAGAGCCAGGGAAGACTGCTTTACCTTGAGAACTGCCCTGTTGACGCCCTTGCTGTGTGAAAGGGATATGCCGTCGCCCATCAGATGATCAACCAGTGAACCGATGACATTATTGACATTCAGATTGTCATCATCATTATCCACAGGTTTATTGTGAAGTAATAGCTCCTGCTTAATATCATCTATATCAAAACCGTTTCCCTTGCCGACAACCTGAAAAGCCAATCCCCCCAATACACCTCTGGCACTGACGGTCAGCTTTTCCTCCGGAGAAGAATTTTTAATGAACTTGACAAGCAATTCTTCCAGAGCAAGAAGACTTCTGACAGACGTTGATTTTTCCACCTGATTTTTCTGTAATTCATTCCTCGCAAAATCTATAGCCTTAGGTATTTCATTCAGATCACAGTTCATTTCATAAGATTTCATAAAATCAACTCCTTTCTCCCTACCCGGATTGTCGTCCTCTGCAGGAATAACATTTATGCCTTCCCTTGAGAGGTATCAGAGCTTTCCGCCTGCTATTATCTCTCCGTCAGCAGGGTATTCCTTTACACCGAAGCTATCATAGATACACTTCCTCGCTTCGTTCAGATCCTTGAAATCCCCGCCCTTTATCATCTGGGCTACTATGTTTCCTATAGCCGTGGCTTCCCCGGGGCCCGCAACTACCCTGCGTCCTGTCCTCCTTGCTGTGAGGCTGTTTAAGAAGGGATTCATGGAGCCGCCGCCCACTATGTGAATGGCACTGAAATTCCTGCCAACTATATCCTCTATTTCCGTGATGGTACGCCCGTATGCATCCGCAAGGCTCTGATAGACAACACTTGCGACCTCATCGAGCCCCTCAGGCACCTTCTGTCCGGTCCTCCCGCAGAAGGCTTTTATCTCTTCAGTCATATTCTCCGGTGCCAGGAAGCAGTTGTCATCCACGTTTATGCGTGAAGGGAAATCAAGCTTAGAATACGCCATCTTGCTGAGTTCGTCCCAGTTATACTTATCACCGGTCTCGTGGCGGACCTGCTGTATTATCCAGAGACCCATAATATTCTTTAAGAACCTGTATCTGTATTCATAGCCGCCTTCGTTTGTGAGGTTGGCAGCGTGGCTCTCCGGTGTGCAGATCGCTTCGCGGTTTTCTACGCCCATAAGAGACCAGGTGCCGGAGCTTATGTAGAGATTATCCTTTTCGTCGGTTGTGGGAACGCTCATAACCGCAGATGCTGTATCGTGGCTTGCAGCCTTGATAACGGTGCAGTCAAAGCCCAGTTCCTCTTTAAGCTCCTTCTTTAACGGCCCCACCACCGTTCCCGGCATAACCAGTTCCTTAAATAAGGACTTCTTGAAGCCAAGCTTTTCAATAAGCTCATAGTCCCACTGGCAGGTCTTCGGATCCACGAGGTTCGAGGTGGTAGCTTCGGTATATTCACTCATTGCAACGCCGGTAAGAAGATACTGGAAGTAATCCGGAAGCATGAGACAAGTCTCTGCCTTTTCCATTATTTCGGGATCATTTTTCTTAATTGCCATAAGCTGGTAGATGGTATTGAAGATGGCATACTGTATCCCGGTTCTTTCATAGAGCTTTTCTTCCGGAATAATCTTATAGACCTCCTCATCCATCCCCTTTGTGCGGGAATCCCTGTAGCTCACGGGATCACCGAGAACCTGTCCGTCCTTGTCGAGGAGCACGAAATCAACACCCCAAGTGTCTATACCGAGAAAATCCGGCTTTTCTCCGGCTTCTCCGCATTTTTTTAAACCCTTCTTTATCTCATTGAAAAGATATTCGGTATCCCAGCAGAGATGACCGTTTTTCTTCTTCGGTCCGTTGTCAAAGCGGTGCACCTCTTTTAAAACGATCTTACCGTTCTCCTTTGTTCCGATTATGTGCCTTCCGCTGGAGGCGCCGAAATCGATGGCCAGATATTTGTTCATGTTTCCCTCCTCTATTAAAGCTGTTTTCATGACTATGTCATTCTGAGACTACACTATGTCATTCTGAGCGAAGCGAAGAATCTTCTACTGCCTGAGGAAAGATCCCTCGTTAACGCTAAGGATGACATTGCTTTTATTGCCTTTTTCTTAAATCCCG
>CADCQV010000215.1 GCA_902803625.1 uncultured Lachnospiraceae bacterium | reverse complement strand
AGGATTATAATTGGGAAAGGTTTGAACACCAAAACACGTCCAGGGGATCTCTACCCGATTAAATCCTACAGTAAATTTACGCCGCCGGATTAGAAGCAATATATTGCAGTCTTGAAATTATATATTGTAAAATAGTGATGTGGTCTTATGGAGAGTAATAAAACGAGAAGAAATGGATCTGGGTAAAATAAAAGGTTTTCCGTATATCCTCGATGAATGGGAGCGCCATGTAAAGGAAATGCCGGAATGGAAATTCGTTTATGACAGTGTTGCGGTGCAGGGGTGCAGAAGGAGGGATGTGGATGACGAAGCATCGAGAATATACGCATATCTGAAAAAGCAGGGCATAGGAAAGGAAGATTTCGTCATGATCTGCCTGCCGAGGTGCACCAGGGTTATTTCTGCCATGCTCGGAGTTCTCAAGGGGAAATCATTAAGAATCCAAAGAAGCTGAAGCAGTTTTATCTGGATAACAGGATCACGGATTGCCATATGGCGCCGTCGGTCATAAGGGCAGCTGGAGATGACTTCGGTCCGTATCTTAAGCGCGTCATTACGGGAAGTGAACCGCCAAACGGGATATCTTTTAAGAATGCTGATCTCATCAACAACTATACAATGAGTGAGTCAGCCTTTGTGGTAGCCCAGTACAGGATCGAAAAAAAGGAGGAAGCGACCCCCATCGGAAAACCGAATTATGAGGGGATCGAGATCCATCTTCTGGACGAAGACGGAAATGAGGTCAGGGACGGAGAAGCGGGAGAGATCTGCTTTGAAAATCCCTATTTCAGAAAATACAATAATCTGCCTGAGGAGACGGAAAAAGCACTTAAGGGTGGACTGTACCACACGGGAGACCTGGGAAGGAAGCTTAATGACGGGAATTACATCATAGTCGGCAGAATGAACGATATGATCAAGATCAACGGTAACCGGGTGGAGCCTGCGGAGATCGAACGGCAGGCAAAGACTATTCTGGGGCTGAGGTGGTGCACGGTGAAGGGCTTTGTTGAAACAGAGAAAGCGTTCCTCTGCCTGTATTATACAGAAGATATCGATTTTGACGTAATCGAAGTCAAAAAGGAATTCGGAAAAGTACTCCCGTATTATATGATTCCAACGTATTTTATCAGGCTGGATGAGGTTCCGCTCCTGCCAAATAATAAGCTCAATAAACAGGCTTTACCGAAGCCCGATATTTCCAACTACAGGGTGCCTTATGTGAAGCCGCGAAATGACATGGAAGCAAAACTTTGCCAGGGATTTGAAAAGGTTCTCGGAGTGGAGAATATCGGAATCAAAGACGACTTCTTTGAACTTGGAGGAGATTCTCTGCGTGCAATGGAACTGCTTGCTTTTTTGGACTGGGATATGCTTAGCTCCAATGATATATACGCCGGCATCACCGCAGAGAGAATCGTAGCGCTATACTTGAAGCGGATCAGCGCAGCAGCCATCATGACCCCCGAAGAATATGAGATGGAGGCACGGAAACATCCGCACTTCCTTACGGACATACAGCTCTATATGCTGGATATGACTTTGTTCGGTCCCAAAAAGAATACCCCGATATGTTCTACGGTGATGTATTTTGATAACGATTGTCAGATCCGGCAGAGATATGCTCCTGAAACGTGCCCCGTAGTGGAGATCGAATTTACAACAGAGGATGAGTTTAAGAAAATAAAAAAAGTCTGGTGGTGCATACAAATGTCATCAACAGCAATCTGTATACCTTCAGACTCTTTGAAACGGAAAAGCAGGGGTATCTTCTGGGTCTCAGACTTGAAACTTACAGAAATCTGACGGATCTTTTTAATGATGTCAGAGCGCAGTCCATAGGGAATATACAGCACTGTAATTACAAATGGTACGAGATTGTCATACCGGATGATATATTAAACAGTTCCTCCATTACATATGAGACAAATGAGATAATGGACAGTGATAAGGCATTTGAGGAAATAGGCATGGAAAGAGATGAAATAAGCTCTTCCGAGCCCCAGCTTTTCCCCGGAAATATTATGGGAATGGTACTTGATACCGAAGAAGGCTTTAATGTCATATTTGTTTATCAGAATCATCTGTATGAAAAGGAAACCATTGAGAATTTTGCCGTAGACTTTGATGCGTTTATGAAGGTAATGTCAGGGATTGAAAACCCTTCAGAAATCACAATAGCAGACATCATGGCCAAGGTGGAACAGACAAAATGCTGAAAAGCCGATAAAATGTGTTTTTATCCTGCCTATCTTATGAAGAAACAGCATTGGATAACCGTCCTGATGGACGGGACTGTTCCGCGGGATAAGATGTATGATCTTATAGATGACCACGATGAAGAACAGTATCTTCAGGCCGAATCCGTCAGGAAAAATGACGGGCTGCCAAAATAGCGGAAGAAAGGAAAAAAATGAACAAACCAAATCCGGCCACGGAATTTACGGCTCGAAATAATGTATTGTGGTATGAAAGATTGCCGTTTGAGGATGACAGCGAGAAGAAATGTGCTCTTCGCGGCCTAATGGAAGCGGCGGAGGATCTCGTTATACGTGACGATGAGGGAAATGATGTCTGGAATGTAGCAGACTATGCATTTATGCGAAAAGAGGATAAAGCGCCGGACTCGGTGAATCCCAGTTTGTGGCGGAACACCTTGTATAATACCTATGCTGGCCTTTTTAAAGTCTGCGACGGGGTTTATCAGGTTCGCGGCTATGATATGGCTAATGCTACGTTTATCCGCACAGACAACGGCTGGATCGTTTTTGACGTGCTGATGTGCCGTGAAAATATGGCCGAAGCAAAAGCGCTGATGGAAAAGCATTTCGGACAGCTTGCGATCAAGGGTATACTTTACAGTCACTCTCATATCGATCACTATGGCGGCGTTTTGGGGCTGATCGACAGAGAGGCGGTGGCAGATGCTTCCCTGACACTTAATGAGCAGCTATCCTCCGGAAAGGTGGTGGTTCTCGCGCCGGAAGGCTTCCTGAAATATGCAGTCAGCGAGAACATATATGCCGGATTTGCCATGGGGCGTCGGGCTCAGTATCAATACGGCACACTGCTTTCAACGGGACGTTATGGCAGGATGGGGATCGGGATCGGACTGGGGCAGGCTGTGGGAAACACAGGTCTGATTGCGCCAACCTATGAGATCTGTAAAAATGAAACGCTTGTCATCGACGGACTGGAGATCCGTTTCCAGCTTACCCCCGATACCGAGGCTCCCGTGGAGATGCATGCTTACTTCCCGAAGTACAGAGGGCTGTGGCTGGCGGAAAACTGTACCTGTACCATGCATAACCTTTATACCCTGCGTGGAGCTAAGGTAAGGGATCCTGCGGCCTGGTCGGATTATATTCTTGAGGCGGAACAGTTATTCGGTGATCAGAGCGATGTGGTGTTCCAGTCTCACAACTGGCCCCATTGGGGTAGCCGGGAAATAAAGGAATATATGGAAAACTGTGCTGCGGTTTATCAATACATTCATGATCAGACGCTGCACTATATCAATCTGGGACTGGTTCCTTCAGAAATATCGCGGTTGCTCCGGCTTCCCGAAAAACTGGACAAGGTCTGGTACACACGACAGAATTACGGAACCCTGTCCCATAACATCAAGGCGGTATATCAGAATTACATGGGCTGGTACGACGCGAACCCTGTGAATCTTGACCCTCTGACGCCGGAGGAAACGGCAAAAAAATGGGTCGAGTATCTGGGTGGAGCGGAGACTGCCCTGGAAAAAGCCCGTCTGGACTACGAAAAAGGCGAATATCAGTGGGTAGCCCAGCTTACCAAAGAGCTGGTCTTTGCCGATCCCGGCAACGAGGAGGCAAAAGCGCTTTGTGCCGACGCACTGGAGCAGCTGGGATACCAGGCAGAGAGCGGCCCCTGGCGCAACGTGTATCTCAGCGGGGCGAAGGAGCTTCGGGAGGGGAATCAGGCTGCACTAGCTGTTGCCGCCCGAGGCGGTATGGAAACCCGCTCCGCGATGACCCCTAAGATGCTTCTTGATTTCATTCGTATCAGTACGGATTCCATCGCCGCCTGTAACGATGACCTGACAATGAACCTGATCCTGGCGGATTCCGGGGAACGCTTTTTCCTGAAGCGGAGTTCCGGCGTCATGCTGATTTTTAAGGGTGAGACAAGAGAGATTGCGGAATGCACCGTCACTCTGACAAAAGGGCAGCTTATGGGTCTGACCTTCGGTAAAAAAGAAGTCATTGCGACCCTGGCGGTAGAGGGGAATACGGAAACAGTGATACGGCTTATAAAATACATGACGCCATTTTACCCGATGCGTTTCAATATTGTTGAACCCTGAAAGATGAGAATAGGTGACCAAACCTCTGATAACGTGATACTTATGACCATAAGTAATGACACCGTTCAAACCCGCATTAATGTACTATTGGTGAAACGGTGTCATAACTTATTAGTCCGGATATAAAAACCCCCGGTTTCCAATTATGGTTCCGGGGATTACTGTTATTATTCTTCTAATCTGTCTAAATAGAAGGTCCGTCCGGGAAACCTACGATATCCCATTTGCCCATTCCTACGAGTTCTACTTTAACCCTTGTTCCGGGATCCAGCATTTTGCCGATTGCATAATAAGCGGCAACAATCTCTTTTCCGTCATCCAGGGTAACACTCCAGCAGTTCATATGGTAATTTTCAAAGAATCCGGTCACCCTTCCGTATTCATAGCGGCCACGTTCACTGTTTTCCCCTCCTGCCGCATTCTGCATTTCCTCATCGTTGATTTCCATGTTTTTGCTATCTGCCATTGTCTTATCCTCCTTATGCTTTCCGTCATGCTTTCAGGATTTTGTTTTTGTGCTTTGTCTTTATATACGTGAGGTCTTCCCGGCCTGTCAGTGTTTTTGCGGATTCGGTCGTTTTTCGTGTATATCCGGTTCTTACTCCGAATCTGTGCCTCCGGCGACTCAGGAAGGGACATTACTACACCGTCTCTTCGCAGCTTCGTTTTACATTTCACCTTGAAAGTCGTATACTAACTAAATAGCTTAAATACTAAGGGATTACAAGCGGTGTGGGGAACAAGAGGCACTTAAGGCTGCAGCAGGCGGCGGGTATTCTTTTTATCTTGCTGACTACAGCAGCCTTTTCACTTGCCAGGATAATAAATACATCTCTGCAGATAAGGGTGGTTTATAAGTGTGGTATGTAATACAGGTCCGGAGCGGTGACGAGGAGACCGTAAAAAGCTATATTTCAGAGCTCCAGGACAAAGGGACGTACAGCAACATATTTATCCCTCTTTATGAGGAGGTGAGGCGGAGCCATGGAAAGAACCGGATCACTTTTAAGAAGATGTTTCCCGGTTACCTTTTTCTGGAGACTTCATCCCCCGGGGACTTTTACGATACTCTGAGGAAGATCCCGAAATTCAAGAGACTCCTCTCCTTTAAGGAAGATGATGACAGCAGGTGCTTTGTTCCCGTGGAGAAGGATGATGAAGATTTCCTCACATCCTTACTTAATGATGGTATAATGCATGTGAGTTATATCTGTATGAAAAACCACCGTTATATCGAGAAGGTGGTGGGACCGCTGGCAAAATACAGGAATCACATAAGCAAGCTGGATATTCCTCATAGAAGGGCCATTGTTGACGCGGTGATGTTCGGAAAACAGCGTCGGATACGCTTCGGACTATGGACAGACGGGGATCCTGAGTTGCCCTGGCTTCTCGAGAATATGGGGCTTCAGCAGGAAGTGCCGATAGATGCAGGTGCGGTTCCGGATATAGGTGTGCATATCGGGGACAGGGTTACTGATGATACAGGGATCTATGGAGATACGGTATTTTCGGTATTATCTGTAAATCCTGCGCACAGAACCGTCAGTACCGCTTTTACGCTT
>CADCQV010000214.1 GCA_902803625.1 uncultured Lachnospiraceae bacterium | reverse complement strand
GGAGTCACGACCATCTCTTTTTCCCCGAAGGCTTCCTTCACGATCTGGACTACGATCTCGTCCTCCGGCCGGATATCCGTTCTTTCCTTTAACTCCATAAAGGCCCTAACATCGCTGCCAAGCAGGAGAAAGGCTGCGTTCAGATTACTCTGAATGCTTATTACCTTCGCCTTTACGATGTCGCCGGGGCGGAAGTCACTCTTCACCCCGGAAGCTGTGGCAAGAATATCCCAGATCCTATCATCCCTTATCAGGGCGGTAATCATAAAATCCCTGTATTTTGTTATGACTACCCTGTCACTCAAAATCTATCTCCTGCCTCCGATAAAGGCTTTCCGTCACTGTCAAAAAGATCCTCTCTTGTGATAAGAAGATCCGTAAGAGACGGGTACTCCTCCACTTCATCTGAATCCGGAACCAAAATGCCCTTCAGGGCTCTTATAAGGAGGGCAGGCTTCACATTGTCACCAGAAGCCGCAGAGAGCCGCATGCGGAGATATGGAACCCTTTTTTCGGGATCCTTTATCTCGTCACCGCTTAAGGATCCGTCCGGAAAAAGGAAGCCCAGGGTTTTCTCCTCGATATCAAGAGAATAAACGAAATCCTTAAGCTCAATCTCACGGACGGATTTCTTGCTTTTTTTAGTGATCTTAAGAGAAGGCAGATCCTTAAAGGCCCTGACGGCCTCGAAAATATCCCATTCCGGCTCATGCCCCGGACGGAATATCACGGTATACTCCGCGGAGTGAACCGTGGCCATTGCCTTTTTCGCCTTGTCCGGAAGAAGCACTATGTCTCTTATTTCAATGCCCTCCGCAGAGGCCGCATTCATCCTCTCTATCATATCCGAAGAGGTGCTAAGATCAGTCACCTCCAGATCAAAGTATTCTCCGTTACTTTCAACCCCGACGGAAAGCGGCTGCGCAAAGGACATTATCTGATGAGGGGAAAAGCCCTCAGAATAGGCGGCAGGTATCCCCGAGCGCCTTACAACCTTCTGGAAATAACGCATGGTATCGAGATGCCCGGTATACTTCATAAGTCCGTGCTTTGAAAACTTTATCCGGATAAGCTTATTCCCTTCCTTCAATGCTGCTTTTTCCCTTCCTTTATCTCATACATACACCGGTCTTAAAGGCCGCGGCACCGCACCCGGAGCACTTCTCCCTGCAGTTCGGAGTTACAACCCCTTTTTTAGCGTTCTCCCATTCCCGGATAAGAAAAGCCTTTGAGACTCCCGTATCTATAAAGTCCCAGGGCAGTATCTCCGCCGTATCCCTTTCCCTCTCCGTATAAAAGGTCTTCTCGATACCTGTACTTAAAAAAGCCTCATCCCAGCGGCTTTTCTTAAAGATCTCGGACCAGCTGTCATAGATTGCCCCGTTTTTATATGCTTCCAGGATCACCCCGGAAATCCTTCGGTCACCTCTTGCAAGCACTCCCTCAAGCTCCGAGATATCGTTCTCATGGTACTGGAATTTAAGCGACTTATGATTAAGCTCATTCTTCACTGCTTCCTTCACAAGCCCCGCCTTTCTCTTAAATTCCGCCGCAGAATTCATAGGGGCCCATTGGAAGGGCGTAAAGGGCTTCGGAATAAAAAAGGAGGCTGAGGAATTCACCATGACCCGTATCCCCTTCCTTTCCTCCTTCGGTATGGTGTCAAAGAAGTTCATAGCCACACGGTCGGAAAGATGGGATATCTCCAGCACATCCTCGTCTGTTTCAAAGGGAAGTCCAAGCATAAAGTAGAGCTTCACCTTGTTCCACCCTCCCCTGAAGGCTTCGGCTGAACCCCGCATTATGTCCTCTTCGGTGATGCCCTTATTTATACCGTTTCTCATTCTCTGGGAGCCGGCTTCCGCCGCAAAGGTGAGACTGGATTTCTTTACATCCTGCACCCGGCTCATGATATCGAGGGAAAAGGCGTCGATACGAAGGCTTGGAAGGGAGATATTCACATATCTGTCCCTGAAATTGTCGATAAGGAAGTTGACAAGCTCAAAAAGCTCACTGTAATCGGATGTGCTTAAGGAGCTTAAGGTTATCTCGTCCTGTCCGGTGGAATTAAGCATCTCCCCCGCTTTTTTCTTTAAGAACCCGAGGCTCCTCTCCCTGACGGGTCTGTAGATCTGCCCTGCCTGACAGAAGCGGCAGCCCCTTATGCAGCCTCTCATGACCTCCAGCACCACCCTGTCCTGGGTCACCTGGATAAAGGGAACCAGCGGCTTTTCCGGATAGGGGACAGTGTCGAGATCCTCTGCGAGGTTTTTCCGTATCATCCGCGGAACGTCATCAAAAAGAGGAAAGAAGCGCTTTATGGTTCCGTCCTCACTATATTCCACATCATAGAGGGAGGGCACGTACATACCCTCTATCTTCGATGCCTCCCTTAAGAACTCAGCCTTACTCCTGCCCTCACTCTTCATTTCCTTATAGAGGTCAAGGAGCTCATCATAGCTTTTCTCACCTTCACCTATATAAAAAAGATCAAAAAAGGGAGCTATAGGCTCCGGATTATAGGTACAGGGTCCCCCTCCGATCACTATGGGATCCTCCTCTCCTCTCTCCTTCTGCAAAAGAGGGATCCCGGAGAGCTCCAGTATCTGAAGGATATTCGTATAGCACATTTCATACTGCAGGGTGATCCCGAGGAAGTCAAAATCCTTTATCCTGTCCTGAGACTCCAATGCAAAAAGCGGGATATTCTTATCCCGCATGATCCTGTCAAGGTCGACCCATGGCGAATAAACCCTTTCGCACCACACATCCTCACGTTTATTGAACATGTCGTAAAGGATCTGTATTCCGAGATGACTCATGCCTATTTCGTAGACATCGGGAAAACAGATGGCGAAACGGATATCAACCTTATTCCTATCCTTGAATACGGCATTTATCTCATTTCCAATGTAGCGTTCCGGCTTTTCTATCGTAAGTAAAAGCTCGTCGCTTAGAGCTGTTTTTTTGATGGTTATTCTCCTCTAATAAAGCTGTGTTCCACTACTATGTCATTCTGAGCGAAGCGAAGAATCTTTTTAACCGATTGGAAAGATCCTTCGCTTCGCTCAGGATGACAGGAGTGCTCAGGATGACAGGAATGCTACAGGATGACAGGAGCGCTACCTCGAATTTATCTCCTTCGTGATCTCGTCCCAGGTCACTCCCTTTTCCACCATCAGCACCATGGCGTGATAGAGGAAATCGGCCATTTCATATTTAATCTCCTCGGGATTCGGATTCTTCGCGGCGATGATTATCTCCGTACATTCCTCTCCCACCTTTTTCAATATCTTGTCTATGCCCTTGTCGAAGAGGTAATTGGTGTAGGAGCCCTCCTTCGGATGCTCCTTCCTGTCGAGTATTGTATTGTATTCCCTTTCAAATGCCTTTAAGGGATTCAGGTCGTCATACTCTTTTTTAAGCATTGTATTAAAAAAGCAGGACCGTTTCCCCGTATGGCAGGCTGCACCTATCTGAAGGACCTTGGCAAGGATCGTATCATTATCACAGTCTGAAATAAGGCTCTTCACATATTGGAAGTTTCCGCTTGTTTCGCCCTTCATCCAGAGAGAATTCCTGCTCCTTGAGTGGTAGTGCATAACCCCTGTTTCTATGGTCTTTACATATGCTTCCCTGTCCATATAGGCGAGCATAAGAACCTCGTCCGTCTTGTAATCCTGGACAATAACCGGCACAAGACCGTCGCTTCCGGTCTTAAAGTCCTCCCAGCGCATGCTGCTCTCGAAGGTATTTACGGAGATCCCGAGTCCCCTGCACTGTCGCTTAAAGTCCATAAAGCTCCCGGACTTTTCATTTATGTCTCCCCCGGACACACCCTGTACCGAGTAGTTCCTAAGAACCGCTGCCAGCTCATGGAAGGATTTCCTGTGGAAAACCGGGACAAAGCCCACGGAGATCGGGTTTGCGTTGTTGCTGCAGGCCTTATCCACCCAGTCCGCAAAGGGCTCCAGATTATTCTCGTTTACAAGGATAAGGGTACTTATATAGTTCTTGATCTCGTTTCTTCCCTGCTCGAGCTGTGTGGGATTATCTATGCAGGCAGCAATATGATCGCGTCCGAAACGTGTGCTGACCTCCTCTGAAAGCGCTATATTTTCAGGCTTTTTGTAATTTAGAGCGGCCTTTCTGCAGCCGGCATAGAGGAGCTTCTTTATATCTTCAAGCCTTTTCACGTTTCCCGCTCCTATGACGGGAATGTCGATCGCGGCGCAGATATTCTTTATGAGATGCAGATTATTCTCGTGCTCCTCATCCTCCTCGGAAAGATCAAAGATGATGAGCGAGTCAGCCCCATGATTCGCATAGTCCATGGCAAGACTCAAGGGATCCTTTTTTAATGCGGTTTTTGCCCCGAACCATTTGACCGCATGTCCCTTATAGATAAACATACAGGGAATTACTTTTTTGTATTCGTTACTCATAATACTCCTTTGGTGGACAGTACTCCGCCTATCCTCTCGTCAAAAGACGTAGCCGTGTCAAGTGACTTTGCAAATGATTTGAAGGCAGCCTCCATAATATGATGGCTGTTTACGCCGCTTATTTCCTTAATATGCAGGTTCATTGCGGCTGAATAGCTTACTGCATAGAAAAATTCCCGCGCCATTCCGGTATCCATATCCCCGCACCTCTCCTCTTTGAATTCAAGGTCGAAGGAAAAATACGGCCTTCCGGACAGATCCACTGCCGTAAGTATAAGTGCCTCATCCATAGGGAGGATAAAGCTTCCGTAACGCTTTATCCCCTTTTTGTCCCCGACAGCCTCCTTTACGGCCTGCCCGAGCACTATTCCGCAGTCCTCGATGCTGTGGTGGCAGTCGACATTTAAGTCTCCCTTACACTTTAGCTTAAGGTCAAAAAAGCCATGTCTCGTGAAGCCGTCCAGCATATGGTCAAAGAAGCCTATGCCTGTATCTATCTCAGCTTTTCCGCTGCCGTCAAGGACAAGAACACAGCTGATATCGGTTTCCTTTGTTTTTCTCTTTATCTCTGCTCTGCGCTCCATTATATTTACTTCCTTTCTACTCAAACCTGACAGCAATGGAGTTTGCATGGGCTGTCAGCTTCTCCGCCTTCGCAAAGGCCTCTATATCCTCGTGAATACTCCTTAGCGCAGACTCTGAGTAGGATATTACCGACGACTTCTTTATGAAATCGTCAACTGACAGGGGTGAAAAGAACCTGGCGGTGCCGTTCGTGGGAAGTACATGGTTCGGTCCCGCGAAGTAGTCGCCAAGCGGCTCCGAGGAATAGGGTCCGATAAAGATCGCACCTGCGTTTTTCACCTGCGTCATCGTCTTCCAGGGGTCCCTTGTCACTATTTCCAGGTGCTCCGATGCAATATCATTAACGGCGTCCAGTGCATCCCTTATATTTCTCGCAACAAGGGCATAGCCGTAGTTCTCCAGTGATTTTTCTATTATTTCCCTCCGGCTTAATTCCGGCAGGAATTTATCAATCTCCTCTGAAACCCTCTCGGCCACCTGTCTTGAGGTGGTGACAAGTATGGCGGAGGCCATCTCGTCATGCTCTGCATGTGACAGAAGATCCGCAGCTATAAACCTGGGATTCGCACTGTCATCCGCAAGCACCAGTATCTCCGAGGGTCCTGCGATGGAATCAATGCTGACATGGCCGTAGACCGCTCTTTTTGCCAGAGCCACGAATATGTTTCCGGGTCCCACTATCTTATCGACCTTCTTTATGGACTCCGTTCCGTATGCAAGAGCCGCTATGGCCTGGGCACCTCCCGTCTTATAGATATCCCTTATCCCGAGAAGCTTACAGGCTGCCAGCACCTGGGAATTGACCCTTCCCTCTGCGTTGGCCGGAGTTGTCATGACTATTTCCTTAACCCCCGCAACTATTGCGGGAACAACGTTCATTAGAACCGAGCTTGGATATACCGCCTTTCCTCCGGGAACATATACACCTGCTCTCTCTATCGGGGTTATCCGCTGTCCAAGGATCACACCGTTATCCTTTGTATTAAAGAAGCTCTGCCTTTTCTGGCACTCGTGGAAGGTCCGGATATTATTGATGGAGCGCCCCATGACACCCATCAGATCCTCTCCCACTTCTCTTACGGCTTCCGCCACCTCCTCATCACTCACCCTGAAATTTGAAGTATTAAGTTTGCAGTGGTCGAATTTCTCCGCATAGTCAAAAATGGCCTTATCGCCGTTTTTTCTGACATTTGAGATTATTTCCTCCACGGTCTTCTCATATTCCGGGAAGCTCGCAGGCTTTCTTCTCAAAAGCTTTCCCAGAAGATCCGCCTTTGTTTCATTATTCAGGTCAACTATTCTCATGATACTCCTCTCAGCGCTTCTATTATTCCTCTTATCCTTTCAGCTTCCATCCTCATGGAAACCTGATTTACCACCATCCGTGCAGAAAGGGGACACACCTCCTCGAGCACGGACAGTCCGTTTTCCTTTAAGGTGGAGCCGGTTTCCACTATATCACATATCACATCCGAAAGTCCCACTATGGGCGCCAGCTCAATGGAGCCGTTCAGCTTTATTATGTCAACCGTCTGATGCTTGATATTCTGGAAATAATCCCTTGCGATCCTCGGATATTTCGTGGCGACCTTTATCATCTCGTGGTGGGACAAAAGCTCTTTGGCCTCCGGAAAGCCGCATATGCACATCCTGCATTTTCCGAAGCCAAGATCCAGAACCTCATAGATAGCACGGTTTTCCTCCATAATGATGTCCTTGCCGGAAACCCCTATATCCGCTGCCCCGTGCTCCACATAGGTGGGAACATCCGGTCCCTTGGCCAGGAAAAACTTCAGCTTCTTTTCCTCATTAACGAAGATCAGCTTCCTTGAAGCCTTGTCCTTCATCTCTTCACAGGTAATACCTATCTTTTCAAGCCTTTCCAGGGTTTTATCGGCGAGGCGTCCCTTTGTCAGTGCAAAAGTCAGATATCTCATCAGTATTTTATTTCCTTTCCATCCGAATAGTATACTATGAGGCTCTTTCCGTCTCCCTTATGAAAAGCGGAAGGATCTCTTTCCTTTTCAAGCCTTGTCATTTCGGTAAGTATTCCCTTTTCCCTAAGCTCCCGGGCTTTTTTCAGTGCCTCCCCGAAGGAATTGCTGTCATAATAGATACTGGCCTCCTCCTTCCCGGCTTCCCCCTCTATATTCTGCCGCTTCAGGGTGGATAAAAGCTGGTCTATTATAAGGGTAAAGCCCACGGCAGCCCTGTCCCGTCCGAAATATGAAAGGAGCTTATCGTATCTTCCGCCCCGTATTATTGCGTCCCCCGTTCCGAAGGTATATGCCCGGAAGATCACTCCCGTATAATAATCATGCTTTGAAAGCATACCGAGGTCAAAGGTTATATAGTCCTGAACTCCGTATGCCTTCAGCCTTTCATAGAGTTCCTTAAGCCTTTGGACCGCCTCCTCGGATTTTTTTATCCCCTTTACCTTCTTTTGTGCCTCATCCAGTATGTCAGTATTACCGAAAAAGTCGGGGAAGGATCTCAGGGTGTTCTTTATCGAATCGGGAGCATCCACATCATTAAGGGCGTCCAGGGTTCCGAAGTAGTTCTTGTTCCTGATGTTTTCCGAAAGCCCGGCTACCGTATCAGCGTCAAGTCCGGCTCCCTCGCAGAGCCCCTTAAAGTATTCGGCATTTCCGACACAGATCTGAAAGTCCGTAAGTCCCGCGTTTTTAAGAAGCTCCACGGCAATATTTATCATCTCCGCATCCGCATCGGCTGAGGGCTCTCCGAGATATTCCAGTCCGAGCTCCGTTACCTCCTTTAATTTCCCCTGCAGACCCGAATGGTTTGAAAAGGTCTTCCCGAGATAGCAGAGTCTCTTCGGAGCGTCATCCTCAAAAAAGTATTTAACGGCGGCCCTGGCGACTCCGGGAGTAAAGTCGGGGCGCAGTGCCAGGGTATTATTCTCCCTGTCAAAGAACTTAAATACCTCTCTCGACGAGGTTATGCCCGTGTCCTTTGAAAAAATGTCAAAGTATTCAAAGGTGGGCGTCTCTATCTCCTTGTAGCCGTAGGACTTTATAAGGGATTTCAGCTTATTCTCGAGAAGCTCCTTTCTTTCAAGCTCCCTGCCGTATATATCCCTTACTCCCTCCGGAGTATGTAAAAGTCTGTTTTTCATTTTATGTTTCTCTCCTTTTCCCCATCCCGGTCATTTAGATCCGTCTGTATGGCTTCAAGGTATGGAAGATACATATTTGCCGCAGGCTTTATAAAGTATCTCTCATCCGTTTCCTCATATCTGAAGCTCTTTCGTCCTCCGTTTTCGCTTCTCTCCCAGAATCCCTGAAGCTTTCTGAAAGTCAGATAGTAAAAGGTATCCCTCTCCGTATAGTGTATAAGGAAAAAAGCTATTCCCCCCTGTGCCTCAAAATCCCTCATAAATAACACCTGGTGTTTATGGATGTTTCTGAGGGTAAAGGTGTCAACCGCACATTCCTTTGCGTCAAAGCAAACCGGGATCCCCTGCACTGCCCCGATATAGTCGACTGTACTCTTCTGGTCGAAGTAGGCGAGCTTTATGGTCCTTGATTCCTTATCGAATTCCACCGGAGTAATCGGGGTCGGGATCTTTTGTATAAGTGCGAGACCCCTTTCCCTGTATTCTTCATTTGTTCTGTTTATCAGGTCTTCGAGCTCAGAACCCCGAAGCCCCCTGGTTTTCCAAGACATATTCTATTCTTATTCGCATTACCTGTACTTCAGAAATGCGTTCATATCGTCCTTTACCGGCGCTTCAAATACCTTATCCGAAAGATAGGAAAGCTCTCCCTTTATCTCCGGGAATTCCACCCTTACGGCATGCAGAAGCTGTCTATGAACCTTTAATTCCTCCGAAAGCTTGAGTGACTCCGGTGTGCAGTACTTTGTGTCCCCAAGGATCGGATGGAGCGCACTCAGTAAATGTGCTCTTATCTGGTGAGGCTTCCCGGTTATAAGGTGTACCGACAGCAGGGTAAGGCTTTTTCCCTTGATAGTAAGCCTCCCGGCAGGCTCTGCCTCCGTCTCCACCGGATCCGCCCCTTCCTCCTGTTTTTCGGAAATATAAACCCTGTTTTCGCTCCTGTCCTTACGGAGGTAACCCTTTAGCTTAAGGGGCTCCTTTACCTCACCCGTAACTATTGCATAATAATACTTTTTAAGGCTTCTGTCTTTAAGTATCAGGCTTAAGGTCTTTAAGCCCTTCTGGGTTTTCCCGCAAAGAAGAAGCCCTGAGGTATTTCTGTCCAGACGGTTGCATACGGAGGGTCTGACTGCGTAATTATGAAGTGAATCCTCCAGGTAATTTAGCAGAAGGTCATTTGCCGATACCTCCCCGCTAAAGTCTGACTGGCTTAAAAGATTCGCGTCCTTATTTACTATAAGGATATTCTTATCCTCATATACGATATTCTTCTTAAATGCCCGCAGCTCTTCAAGCTTTATCCTTATTTCATTCCCCGCCTTTACCTTCCGGGGGCCGAGCTTTTCCATCACCTCATCCGAAAAGAAAACCTTTATGCCGTCACCGGCCTTCAGTATCTCCTTTCCGCCGCATTTCTGTCCGTTCAGCACTATATTCTTTTTTCTGAGTGCCTTGAAAAGAACCCCGCCCTTTGCTCCCGGCAGCACCTTTTCAAGATATTTCTGCAATGTCTGCCCCTCGTCCGGGGCCTCTATAATGTATTCCCTCATCTGTTTACTATCAGTGCGTATTCATCCTCATTCATTTCATCAAATATTCCGGCCATGGAAGAAAAAAGACCGGCTTCGAAGCCGTCATCCTTTTCTCTCGCATCGAAACGGAAAATATGGTATTTCTCATTATCATTAAGAAGGAGAAGCCTTTTCGGGGACAGGGAAACGTTCGGGAGCTCCTCCTTTATCACCGCCGGAAGCTCCTTTCCCTTTTCTCCCTCCTTCCAGCCTGCCTGGGAAAAAATATCATAGATCTCTATGAAGGAAGCATATCTTAAAAGGGCTTCCGTATCGGGAGCCGAGGGATCCAGTGTAACGGGTCTTAATTCCCCCTTTTCATCCTCAGGCTCATAAACACAGACTATCCTTCTGTACGCATCAGACAGAAGGAGCCTGTTTCCTCCGTCTGTCATCACCGGGATAACGAGCTCTTTTTCATTTCCGTCAGGAAGGGTGATATATCCGGTCCAGATATCGTTTTCCATACCCTCAAAGGAGAGATCCGCGCTGCACCCCTTATAGTCTTCATTCAGGGCATCCTCAGCCTCCCCGTCAATTTCCTCCTCCTTTTCCACGCTCCGAGCTTCCGCGGCATCTGAAAGAACGTCACCCTGAAGCTCCGTTTCCCCGGCATCCCCGGGGACAGCCTCCTTCCCTCCGGAAGGCTCACCCCCGCCGCAGGCTGAGAGACTGTGACACAGGAAAAGTACTATTAAAAAAACCGATATGCCCCTTCTTTTCATAGGACTATAATGAAAGATTGGAAATGAGCCTCAGCATTTCCCCGTCTTTTTTCAGAACCTTTATCTTCTGTTCATTCAGGTATTTTAATCTTTTAATAAACTCGTCAATGCTCCCGAAGCTTTTTATATTCCATTCCCTGAAGCCGTTCTTTTTTGACATAAGGTTAATATGCCGTAAAAGCTCCTTATCCTCTGTCATTCCCTCCGGAAGAAGGAGCAAGACACTCTTGTTTATGACTGCGATACAGGGGACAAAATATGACTTGTCCGTGGTGGTTATCACCGAATCGTAGAAAACCGGCACATTCCCGCGGACCTCCTCTATCCTCTGAAAATCCCCGTCATTTATGGATCTGAATCTCAGAAACATAATGAGATTTACCGCTGTCATTGCCGTCGGGATCGCTGAGATCACGGCAAGCACCAGAAATACCATTCCGTACTGCGGAAATATAACCCAGGTGCAGAGGGTAAGTATCAGGGTTATCACACAGGGGATGAGAAAGCGCACAAGAGAAGCGCGGTGCTGGCTGTCAAGATAGCCCCGCTCTCCTTTCCCCGGCCTGTCCCTTTTCTCCGAAGTATCATTACCCATGCTTTTTTACTATGCTGCCCTTTTCCTTGAAAATGGAATCCGCCTCTATAACTCCCCTTACGCTTGAAAGGGGATAGATATTGGTGTTTCTGCCTATTACGGTTCCGGGATTAAGGACCGAATTGCATCCAACCTCCACATGGTCTCCGAGCATTGCCCCGAATTTCTTTAATCCGGTCTCTATCCTTTCCTCCCCGTCCTTTACGACCACAAGAGTTTTGTCCGCCTTGACGTTTGACGTAATGGAGCCTGCTCCCATATGGGAGTAAAAGCCGAGAATGGAATCCCCGACATAGTTATAGTGGGGCACCTGCACGTGGTTGAAGAGTATCACGTTCTTTAGCTCCGTCGAATTTCCGACCACACAGTTATTCCCGACAAGGACCTTACCCCTTATAAAGGCTCCGGGTCTGACCTCCGTATCCTCACCTATTATACAGGGACCGAGTATGGCTCCTACCGTGGGAAAAACCTTTGCGCTCCTTGCTATCCAAATGTCCTCACCCCTTTTTTCATATATCTCAGGGTCGAGGGTCTCTCCTACAGCCTTTATCATCTCCCCTATGCCCTTTAAGGCTTCCCAGGGGTAGGTAAAGCCCTTAAGATAATCGCCCGCAAGGGTCTCGCTGAGATCGTATAAATTTGCTGTTTTCGCTTTTTCCATATATAACAAGTGTTTCCTTTCTGCTGAATTTCCGATACGGACGCTATTTCATCCCGTTCAGTACTCTGAATCTTTCACTGAGCTTTGGGCTGAGGTCCTGTGACCGGACGGATTCCACGTACTTTCTGACATAATTGTCCAGGGTCTCCCTGTATTTCCCCGGAGTAAGCTCTCCGCCCTCAACCCGGGAGAGACCCTTTTCCCAGCTCGCAGTCATCTCAGGGTTCAGCATCCCCGGCATCGTAAGGTAGACCACCTCATACACCATTTCCCCGAGCTTCCCCGGTGTCAGTATCTGGTTCTTTTTGTTTAAGTTAAGATACCTTATATGGACGAGCTTCTCCAGTATCCCGGCTCTTGTGGCGCTGGTTCCTATTCCCGCACCCTTTATCTGGGCGCGGAGCTCTTCGTCCTCAATAAGCTGCCCCGCATTCTCCATAGCAAGGATCATTGAACCGGTTGTATAGCGCTTTGGCGGCGCGGTCTTCCCCTCCTTCAGGAAGAAGTCCGTGCTCTTAACCTCCATTGACTTTTTCAATACCGGGATAAGCTTCAGAAGATCCCCGTCATTTTCTTCCTCCTCATCCTCCGGCTCTTCACCACTCCCTTTTCCCTTCTCTTCCGCGGTTTTTCCTGGAGCTTCGCCGTATTTTTTGTCCTGTCCGGTTATCACGAAAAACCCGGGTTCTATAAGAGCCTTCGATGAAGTGAAAAAGCTCTCCGCGCCCTTTTCGAGGGCGACGGTTGTTATTAAGGAAACCTTCTTAAATACTGCAGGAGGATAAAATATGGAGAGAAAGCGCCTCACTATCATATCATATATCTTTTTCGAGATATCGCTTAGCCTGTTGTATTCCGTCAGGTTCCCGGTGGGTATTATGGCATAGTGGTCCGTCACCTTACTGTCATCCGTATAAGGCTTTTTTACAATATTTTTATATAGCCCCTCCGAAATGATCTTCTCGACAAAGCTCTTAAGAGGAGTATAGCGGCTGACCCCCTTAAGGTTTTTTATGATCTCTACTGCCACAGCCTTTGTTAAGACCCTGGCATCCGTTCTGGGATAGGTGGTCAGCTTCTTTTCGTACAGCTCCTGGGCGGAATTCAGTGTCTCGTCGGGGCTGATATGGAAGCGCTTTGAGCAGGCAGCCTGCAGCTCGGCAAGATTAAATAAAAGAGGCGGCTTCTTTTTTTCATCCATCTTCTTTATACTCTTTATCACCGCGCCGCTGTTTTTCCCAAGAGCTTCAATGAAGCTCTCCGCCTCCTCCTTTGACAGAAAACCTTTTTCATTATATATCCCGGGGTGTCCTAAATAGGAAGAGCCCTCGGCCACCTTCCACTCTCCGCCGTAGCTTCCCTCCGGTACGGAGAATGTTCCCCTGATACGGTAGAATACGGTTTCCTTAAACCCTCTTATTTCTCTTTCCCTTCTGACCACCATTCCGAGAACACATGTCATGACCCTGCCAACGGCTATTGCCGAATACTTCTTCGTGCCGGCGGCCTCATTCAGCAGCCTTCCGTATTTGACGGAAAGAGCCCGGGAAAAATTGATGCCCATGGAATAGTCCTCTATTCCCCGCATTATCCCTGCATTTGAGAGGTTATCGTATTCGCTGTAGGGCTTTGCCTCGTTTATGCCCCTTTTTATCTCTTCCTCTGTGGTGGAGTCTATCCAGACCCTTTTCTCCGTCATCCCCTTCCTGACGCCGCTCTGTCTGCGGATCAGCTCCTCTATGACCTGACCCTCTCTTCCCGAGTCTCCTGCCCAGAGCACGGTTTCGATATCATCCCTGTGGAGCATCTTTTTTACAACGCCGTATTGCTTTTTTACGTTGCTGATGACGTCATATTTATACTCGGACGGAAGAAAGGGGAGATCCTCCATCCTCCACCTCTTGTACTTCTCATCGTATTTTTCGGGATAGCACATCTCGATAAGGTGCCCGACGCACCAGGTGATGCAGAATCTGTCGTCCTCTATGTAGCCGTCCGAACGCCCCTTTACATTAAGAATCGATGCGTACTCCCTGGCGACGCTTGGTTTTTCCGTTATCACAAGAGTCTTTCCCATTTATGAAGAGGCTCCCGTTTCTTCGGAAATATCCCTTAGTATCTCGTCAAATATCAGGTCGGAAAGCTCTCTCTTTGATAAAAACGGAAGCTCCCTGTTCCCGTCTTTCTTTATAAGTGTGATCCTGTTCGTATCGCTTAAAAAGCCTGCGCCCTTCTCCCTCAGGGAATTGGCACATATCATATCGGCATTCTTTTTCCTTAGCTTCTTTCCCGCGTTTTCTATTAAATCCTCTGTCTCCATGGCAAAGCCGCATATATACTGCTTTTCTGTCCGGCTCTGACCGACGGTTTCAAGAATATCAACTGTCCTTTCAAGATTGATAACAGGTGTTTCACCATCTTTTTTCTTGATCTTCTGCTCACTTACATCCGTGGGCCTGAAATCCGCTACGGCAGCCGCAAAGATAAAGATATCCGTATCCTTCTGTCTCTTAAATACCTCTTCAGCCATATCACCGGCGGAAAAGGCGCTTATTGTTTCCACTCCGAAGGGAGGCGCCAGAGCGGTACGTCCTGAAATAAGCGTAACCTCCGCTCCCCTGTCTGCCGCGGCATCTGCCAGGGCATATCCCATCTTTCCGGATGAGTGGTTTGTGATAAAACGCACGGGATCCAGGCTCTCACAGGTCGGACCCGCTGTGATAAGGACCCTCTTTCCCTTCATGTCTTTCTCATGCCTAATATGCCTTAAGCCCCGTGCAATAAGCTCCTCCACCGGAGGAAGCTTTCCCTTGCCATTATCCCCGCAGGCCAGAAGCCCCTCCGCGGGCTCTACGATCTCATAGCCGTAGGCTCCAAGCTTCTTCAGATTATCCTGTACCACGGGATTCTCATACATTGCGGTATTCATGGCGGGAGCAATAAGCCGCGGGCATTTTACCGCCATAATGGTGGTCGATGCCATATCGTCCGCTATTCCGTTTGCTATCTTTCCTATGATATCCGCACTGGCAGGAGCTACCATACAGAGATCCGCAGACTTTGCGAGACTGATATGCTCCACCTCGAAGTCGAAATTCCTGTCGAAGGTGTCGGTCACGCATTTATTCCCGGTCAGGGTCTCAAAGGTAATGGGGTTAATAAAGAAAGCGGCATTCTTTGTCATAATGACATTTACATTGAATCCCGCTTTTCTGAATCCGTGTGCAAGGTCCGCAGCCTTATAGGCCGCAATGGAGCCGGTTACTATCAATAATACATTTTTCATCGGTTAAACCAGATCGTTTAATTTGTCTATGAGTTCTCCCTGATTCACGGGCTTTAAT
>CADCQV010000213.1 GCA_902803625.1 uncultured Lachnospiraceae bacterium | reverse complement strand
TTTCAAAGCTTTTAACGGATGTTAACGTACCGGTTATTCTTCTCATAAATAAGACCGATACGGTAAAAGACAGAGAGATACCGGCTGTTATCGAAGCATACCGGGCTCTGTTCGGTTTTGAAAGGATAATTCCCATATCCGCAAAGCACAATATCGGAAGGGAAGAGCTTCTGACCGCGGTTTTTTCATTTTTACCCTATGGAGAGCCGTTTTATGATGAGGATACCATAACAGATGAGAGTGAACGGAGCATTGTTTCCGAGCTTATAAGGGAATAGCTTCTCAGAAATCTCTCCGAGGAGGTGCCTCATGGGACTGCCGTGGAGATAGAGAGCATGAAAGAAAATAAGGACCGCTGGGTCATAGATGCCAATATCTTCTGCGAGAAAAAGAGCCACAAGGGCATGATAATAGGGAAAGACGGGCAGATGCTAAAAAAGATCGGAGTCGGCGCGAGGAAGGAGGCTGAAAAGCTCCTTGAGAAAAAGGTGATGCTCCGCCTCTGGGTCAAGGTAAAAAAAGACTGGAGAAACGACGAGAAGGGCATCCGCTCCTTCGGATACAGGGATCAGGATTGATGGATGTTCTAAAGCTCCACGGTTTGGTATTAAAAAGCGCGGATTATTCCGAATTTGACAGACGGCTCACACTTCTTACTGCAGAGAGGGTAAAGATCACCGTTTTTGCCAGATCGGTGAAGCGTCCCGGAAACCGGCTTATGGCGTCTACCGAGCCCTTTGCCTTCGGAACCTTCCTCATGACCGAAGGGAAAAGCGCCTATAATTTAAGGGAAACTGAGATAGACAATTACTTTCAGGAGATCCGTTCGGATCTTGACGCCTATTATCTCGGCAGTTATTTTCTGGAATTTGCAGACTATTATTCAAGGGAAGGTGTTGAGGATACACCGCTTATTTCCCTGATCTATTCGTCACTTCTTGCCCTTTTACGCCCTGATTTCGATAATAAGCTGGTCCGCTCAGTGTTTGAGATAAAGATAATCTCCATTGAGGGAGAGCTGCCTCCGCCTGATGGCTACGGCTCCCTGCTTCCCGGAACCCTTCACGCCCTGAGGTTTATACAGGACAGCCCCTGCTCCCGGGTCTTTACCTTCAATGTCAGTACTGAGATCCTATCCGAATTAACGGCTCTTTCGTCTTATTATGTGAGAAATACTGTCCGAAAGGAGTTTTCGAGCCTTAAGATCCTGAATGCGGTGTCAGTCAGCTAGTGTCATTCTGAGTTTCTTTACTTTTAACCAGCAGAGAAGTATAATGATTTGTTAGAAAAAAACGGAGCTTTACTGGTTGATGGCAAAGAGGAGAAAAGTCAGGCGTCAGTCTAAGAAAATGAAGACAAGACGCGTAAAAGCATATATTGCAAGAACACTTGCATTTATTCTGGCCATAGCTGCCCTTGTCGCTGTGATTTTTCTTGTGATCAGGCTTTTCGGAGTGGTAAAGGACGCCCTGCCCTTTGGCGCAGGTGACGGTGCCATATCCGAGGCTGATGGTGAAGAGAGTTCAAATTCCCATAATATAATCGATCTCAATAATGACGGTTCACTTACTGAAAAGAGCGTGGAGGATTTCGATACCTCCGAGTATGATCCCGAAGAGCTGAAGAAGATGGTGAATTCAACCATTGAGAAGTATAATGCCTCGGGAGATGAATCGATAGTCCTAAAATCCCTGGAGATTAAGGACGGTCTTGCCAGAGCCGTTATCTACTACAAATCAGCTAAGGATTACGCGGCATATAATGAAAAGATCTTTGAGACCGGAAAGGCTTCCGACCTTGATATAACCGGATTCACCCTGGCTGATGACAAAAACCAGGTTCTTACCATTGACGCAATGGACGGGATCAAGGGTAATTATGTGATGCTTAATGATGACACGGTTATAGCCCTTCCCAAAGATATCCAGTATATATCCAGGAATGTGGTAAAGACCGGAAAGAAGACTGCAGAGGTAAAAAAGGCCGGGATCAACAGTATTATCATCTATAAATAGTCGCAGGGTAATCCTGATCGCCACAATGTCATCCTGAGCGAAGCGAAGGATCTTGAATACTTTTACAACCAACATCTTTTCGCTGTCGCTCAAAGATGTCGCCGTGACAGCAGTCCTTCGGACTGGTGTCATGTCCTGAGCGAAGCGAAGGATCTTACATAAAAATACACAACATACAAAAAGGAGAGCAGTATGGAAAAAACAATGGACAAGATCGTAAATGTCTGCAAGGGCAGGGGCTTTATCTATCCCGGCAGTGAGATCTACGGGGGTCTCGCCAACACCTGGGACTACGGAAACCTCGGCGTTGAGCTGAAAAATAATATAAAAAAGGCCTGGTGGCAGAGATTTGTGAACGGAAATAAATATAATGTGGGCGTTGACTGTGCGATCCTTATGAATACCCAGACTTATGTGGCTTCAGGACATATAAAGAGCTTTTCCGATCCGCTTATCGACTGTAAGGAGTGCCACGAGCGCTTCCGTGCGGATAAGATCATAGAGGACTGGAGTAAGGAGAATAATGTTACCCTTGATTCCTCCGTTGACGGCTGGTCGAATGACGAAATGATGGACTTTATAAGGAAGAACGGTATACCCTGTCCTACCTGCGGTAAGCATAATTTTACCGATATCCGTCAGTTCAACCTTATGTTCAAGACCTTCCAGGGCGTCACCGAGGATTCAAAGAATACGGTGTATCTTCGTCCCGAGACTGCACAGGGTATC
>CADCQV010000212.1 GCA_902803625.1 uncultured Lachnospiraceae bacterium | reverse complement strand
TGAATTGATAATATTACACGATGGTGCCCACTAATATAATTTTCAAAAATGAAACCAGAAAACTTTTTTCACCAAAAACGGGCACCATTTCGGGCACCACGAAGGCACCATTTTTTTATAAATTATAAGAATCTATAACAAGTTATATGTGAGATGAATTTACTAAAACCCTAGTAATTATGCGGATTCAAAGACTTTTAATGAGTTATATGGAGTTTCATGAAAACAGGCTTCAAATAACGATTTCTAGTTTCATAATATCTTATATCTCCTTAAAACCCTTTATTTTACGGGCTTTACGCGATCTGCGATCTCGACCGGGTACCACATCGGGTACATCATTTATATGTTTCCCGAAGGATAGAACCAATGGGAAAGCAGACTTTTATTGATTAACCATTCTATGATACATTCTCCCACCATCTCTCCTGATAATCCGAAATATCGTTATAGTCCACAAGCTCCCCGATTCCGGGTGTGGCAATATTTACACCCTGTTTCTCAGCCTCCGCCCTGATACGGATAACGGGGTCGTCCCAGGCGTGGTTACATAGTGAAAATGTCCCCCAGTGAACCGGGATTGCCCATTTGGCGTGAATATCCTTTACTGCCTGCACCGACTGCTCAGGCATCATGTGGCATTCCGACCAGCCATTGTCATACTGTCCGTCCTCCACAAGCATCAGGTCAGCATCACCAAGCCTGTCATAGACTCTTCTGAACACATCATAATATCCGCCATCTCCTGTATAGTAAAGACTATGACTGTCATCCTTTACGTACAGACCGCCCCAGAGAGTGATATTCTGATATAGAGGATTCCTGCCGGTATAGTGCTGTGCCGGAGTAAGTGTATATGTAATCCCGTCAAGTCTGACCTCTTCCCACCAGTCAAGAGTATGTATCTTGCTTTTGTCCACGCCCCATCCCAGAAAATAGCTGTCAATGCCCAGAGGCATAACATAATATTTTACCCTGTCATCTATTTCTTTGATGGTCTGATAATCCAGGTGGTCATAGTGGTCATGTGAAATAAAAAGGACATCTATATCAGGAACATCTTCGGGAGATAAGGCAATCTCCGAGAAGCGCTTCGCCCCGTAAAAGCTGACAGGTGATGAATACTTCGTCAGCACCGGATCAATGAGTATGTTTTTATCTCCCATCTGAACAAATGAGGATGAATGTCCAAGCCACGCAACTTTTAGCTGCCCCTGTTCTGCTCTTTCTATTTTTTTAAGCTTCGTTGCAGGAAGAATATTTTCAGGGATGGTTCTGTCACTGTGTGGGTCCCATGTGCCGGTATTTAGCTTGAAGTCATTTTCGTTATGAAATTCTCCGTCGTAAAATCTGTCTGTTATCTTCTCAAATTCTGCCTGCATATCCTTATCAGGAGTTCTTCCGACTCCGGGATAGAACCTCAAAAATAACAATGCCCCAATCAATATCACCGTGATAATTATTACAATTATCAATAGTATTTTACCGATGATCCTCATCACCCTTTTCATACAAAGTCCTCAAATATAATCAAGAGTAAGGGAGCTTTTATATTCCTCCTCTTCAGTATAGTCCGTTGATATAATCTGTCAGTCCATTGCGGTCATAAAACTTATTGATATCAGCTATAAAGAAGTCAGGCTGAGCTCCTCTGTCCACATCATAGAATGATCCGTTTTTCATTACGGAAAATCTTCTAAAGCCCGATATCTGATACTGGCTGCCGCCTGCTGTGCAGAAACAGTGGATTGAGCAGGAACCTCCACCGGATTCCTGACCAAGCAATGTGACCTTATGAGATGCCTTGAAAGCGTTGGGAACAAGATTTCCGCATGAGAAGCTGACAGGAGATTCGAGACAGAACAGATGGAGTCCCTTTCCTGCAAGGGTATCCTTCTCATCAAACTCTCCGTCAAGATTCGTATCTATTGTATATACTGCATCCGTCATTGCGTCCGAGAGCGTGTTTTCCGTACTCAGATCCGCCTGTCCCAGGAATAATGCCATAACATACTCGGCTGTACCGGTATCACCACCACCGTTAATGGAAAGATCCATTACAACGTTCTCAATCGGACTGCCTTCCCTTAGTATCTGCTGATATGCATACTGCATAAGCCTGATAGTATCTTCCTCACTGTTATCCTTATCCGTGGGTTGTGCGAAATAGTCAATATCGGGACTCCTGTCCATAAACTGGTCAAATGTAATATATGCGGTATTCCCGATTTCCTCATATGCGGGAATTCCATCGGGATAATACTTATCCCTTGCGGAAATAAGATCAGCTTTGTCATTTAGCCAGGCTGTAAAAGCGAGTCCCTGTCCGACCGGACCGACAGCTTCAATGAGTTTTTCCCTGTCCGTCATAAATGACTTTCCATTAAACTGACTATGCATATCTCCGAGATACAGATATATCAGCTTATAAAGAGCAGCCTCAGCTACAGTCTGATCCGGACTCAAAAATTCACTTTTCAGGCCGGTATCACTCAGAAGCTTATCAAAGCTGTCAATATTATGGATCTCTTTCAATCCATACTGATAATCAAGAGCAAAACAGGTTTCGTTGTATGAAAACTTAGCCAGTTCCTCACTCCACTGTCCGCTTCCCGCCTCAAAAATCCTGCTGAGTTCATCATCAAGGCCGCCTGCAATGATAACGCTGTCACCGTTATAAAAAGCCATGTTTTCGTAGTAACTGAAAACCACGTCGCTTACAGTCTGAAGCGGTGCATAATAACCGTTTTTATCCCTGACGAGATCTATGTCATACGGTTTCAGATCAAATGTAACGACCTTACCATATCTGTCAGTCGACATACTGCTCTGCTGAAACAGCTTTGCCGTATTGGCGGTAAGCACTACCATGTCCACGAGCAGACTGTTCTCCATCCTGAAAAATGCGTCATAATCATTAAACTCGATCGTATCATTTGCAAAGTCAAAATCAAGCTTATATGCGCCTCTGGAAATCACGGCATGATCACCTTCACCCGCAAAATCGAGCTTATAAAACGGTTCGGCAGGATTGTCGCTTTCGTATATCTGTTTAAGAAGAAGAGGAATATCCTCAACGGATATATACGGGATCACTCCGCCGTTTACAAAATATAGATTTAATTCCTGCTTATTACCTGCGGATGTGATATACGCAGGAAAAGTTTTCTCTTCGATATTTTTATTGCCTGCCTGACCCTGGCACGCAGCGAGCATTAATACCATTAAGCCTGACACAACCATTGCAAAAATCTGTCTTTTCATACGTTCGCCTCCCTAAACACCTTTTATCGCCGGACCTTTGACATCACGCAGTTTTTCAGCATATATTTCTTCAATCGCCCTATCCATTATGGCCGCAGTATCTGCTCCGTAAATATCGAGACCCATAGCCTTGATGAGCTCTACATCCCTGATGCCATAGTAATTCTCAGCAAGGGCCTTTATATACCCAAAGCCGAATTCCTCGGGAACATAGTCCCCGCCGGAGGTCATACAATAGTAAAGCTTATCCGCCCTGCAGAGCCCCCTTGGGATACCCTCCGGAGTATATTCAAATGTGACCCCAGAAACATTGATATGCTCTATGTACTGCTTAAGAGATGCAGGAAAGGACAGATCCCAGTATGGTGCTGCAATAACAATAGTTTCCGCAGCCGCAAACTGCCTTGCCATGGCAAATGTACGATCATTAAAATCCTTACCCTCAATGAGGCTGTCCCTTTTTTTCAGAAAAGCTTCATCAGTAACCGGAAACTCCGCATTTTCCAGCCTGATTTCTTCATAATCGTCAGTTATCCTTGCAAGTACAGCCTCTGCAAGCTGTCTTGTCCTCGATTCGCTGCGTACGCAGGCATTTACAAACAGAACCCGGGAACGTGATGTTTGATCCATTTTTCCTTATCCTCCTGTTTTTCATTACTATGTCATTCTGAGCGAAGCGAAGAATCTTCTCCTTAAGGAGCTGTTCATAAATAAATCTTCACATTTGTCTTGTCCAGACGCCCATCTGCTTCATCAGAAAGCCTCGCCTAATTTGATTTTGAATGGTTACTTTGAATACTTATATACTCTTCAAGTATCCCGGCTGTGTCTCCGACCAATTCCGGACAGGGGCGCTTCCTGTAATATTCACTTGTCCTTTTTTCCGGCACAGGTTCATCACGGAGAGTCTTAAGGTTAAGCAGTTCACGGCAAACTATGGATCCGTTTTTTTCCTCAAATCTGTGCGCCAGCTCCTGTATCCTGGCATAATGACCGGCTTTGATATCACCGGTTTCCGGTCCGTCGTAGCCGTACAGGAGGCCGGCTACCATAAACATGCCGCTGACAGCTCCGCAAACCTCTCTCAGCCTTCCCATTCCGCCACCAAAGGATGAAGCCATCTTAGATAACGTATTCTTATCAACAGGAAACAGGTCTGCAAATGCCAGTACGACCGACTGGGAACAATTATACCCTTTCATAAAATAATCCATTGCAGCTTCTTTTCTTGTCATATGCTTTCCTCCGGGCACAACACAGTCTGTTCTTCGGAGCAGACATCAGCTTGCCGTATTTAATACTACTTTAGCTCCTTCAGGATGTCATCCCTGCTTTTCCATTCTATCGAAGACATAGGAAGCCCCTCTTCACCGCTCAGTGCTTTATTAAGCATATCATTATACTGCTCCTCAGTCACGGTCTCTCCATTCCAGGTCCAGGTTCCATTCTGAAGGGGATCCCAGTCCTCATCCTCAGGATCACCGTAGCTGTCGATCGAAAACTCGCCCGTATCCGAAATCTCAACTGTACCGTCCCGAAGCTTATATACCGTATCGGCAGGCAGGCCAAACGGTGCTATGGTCATACTCTCGTGAAGGAGCCCTTTGCCCCCGATATAATAAAGCGTCCCGCGGTAGCCACCCGCTCCCGCTACTCCGTCCTGAAGTTCTTCATTTAATACCGCAGCATTATCCTTATATCCGACTATCATATAGGGCTGTATACTCTCATCCTCCCGTTCGCCATTGATACAGGTAGCGAAAAGCTCACTCACTCCGTCACCGTCTAGATCGACCAGGGCAAAACCGTCCCATTTTTTTGTATCTGCCCCGGTTACTACGTCATAGTATTGTTTATATACCTTGCTTTCCGCTCTTCCGCAGCCGGAAAGAGAAATAATCCCAAGCAGAATGACTGCACTGATAAGTAATGAACTGTTCTTCATGTCCCGCTCCCTTATACTTTTTTGTTTCACTTTGCCTCACCTGTGATTATACTACCTGCTGTCATTATAAATGAACATACTAAAAGTATACTTTTAGCACCTGTTTTTACCCGGTACAGGATAGTAAAATTGAAATATAATGATTAAAGCGCTGATACTTCCGGACAAAAGGAAAAGAAAGATTATGAAAAAAATATTATTACTGATCTGCCTCCTCGCCATTTCAATGCTCTTTGCGGCAGGTTGTCAATCCGCAGAACAAAGCAGCGAAAAAAAAGCTTCCGGGACAGATACAGAAGCTGCTACCCGTGAAGTGACAGTCCCGGAAAAAGCAGACTATACAAAGTATGCCGGGGACTGGTATGTGGACGGCTCCCTTGAAAACGGCCACTTATCCATTGACGCAGAAGGCAATGTCGTTTCATACAGCTATGAAGGAACAGTAAATTACGAAGGTGTATTAAAGCGGGAGGAATATGAAAACCCTGACGGTACTAAGGGGTATCTTTACAATATCTACGACGGAAGTGAACTGGTCATAGGCTTCTATGAGCCGGAGGAGGAGGATTTCTACGAGCTTTACAGCGGTCAGGACGGCGAGGTTCACTATGTAAGATCCGATCACTGTGAGCCTTGATCATTATCCCCATTCGAAGGTCGCCCATCGGTCATTTATCTTTGGCATCAGTGCGGCAAAGAGCTTTCCCCTGATACTGTGTTTTGACATTTCCTCATTAAAGCTGTGCTCACTGACCAGTCTGATGTCCTTATTTAATGCCGCTATTTCTTCTCCGCTGTCTGTTCCCGATCTGAAAACCGCATTCGTTTTTCTGACCGTATCATGGTGCTTTTGGTTTTTTACCATCATTTTGCAGTTCTGCTCGGCAATAAGTACCCCGCTGCCGAAATTCGCAGTCAATACGTTCAGCAGAGTTTTTATTTCATCTATCGAAAGATACATAAATAAACCTTCTGCGATAAAAACCGGCTTTGAGCTGCTTTTCTTCACCGCCTCACTGACCCTGCCGCACCATTCCTCATTCAGGAGATCAGCGGGAATCATTTCAACCCTGTCACGTTCCGGAAATGCCTTTTTCCTTATACGTACAGAATCAGGAAGGTCAAGATCAAACCATCTGATCCTTCCGTTATCTACCCGCTCAAAACGGTTATCAAATCCGGCTCCCAGATTTACCACCACCATATCCGGGTTTTTGGAAATGATATCCTTCATTTGTCTGTCGAGCATTATTGTTCTGGCAATGACGCCCTCATGTGAAAAGAATTTATCGTAATCCGCAGTATCAACACCGAGAGCCGATATTATCTCAACCGCCTTTTCATCCCTGATCCTCGCATTTTTCCTTCTCGTCTCATTCGCCTTTATAGCGAGAGGAATCAATGCTGTTGTTTCCACGTCTCCAAGCTTCAGATCCATACTCTTCCCTCCGTTTTTTTTGCTGAGTACTTTGTTCCTGTCATCCTAAGCGTAAGCGACGCTTATCCCACATCGGCAGATGTGGGATGCCGCCCCGGCGAGGTTTATCCCACATCGCAGATGTGGGATGCCACCCCGGCGAGGGGTTGCGAAGCAACAGGAAGGATCTTTCACATTGGTATAGAAGATTCTTCGCGTCTCGTCTTCCGACTCGGTCCGTGCTAAACGCGTGCCGCTGGCACGCAGCACCGCTCAGAATGACATAATGTAGTCTCAGAATGATACCTGCATATACTATTGGGGATCCACTCCCAGTCAAAGAAGAAAAGTTTAATAGTAATTAGATATATCTAATTACTGTTTATTATATTATCACCTGTCCTTTCAGCTGTCAACATCCCCGCCACTCCTCCGGTTCAAAACAGCGCCTTAAAAGTGCCGCTGAGCAGGTACTCTGCCTGTGCCTGCCGGGGCCGGAGATCAGGTAAAATTGACGAATCCGTTGAATTGACATATAATCCCATCTTTGACAGTCTTAACGCGAGGAAAGCCAGTAAATAAGCGCAGACCTCGCGTTTTATAACGAACAAAAGTGTAGCT
>CADCQV010000211.1 GCA_902803625.1 uncultured Lachnospiraceae bacterium | reverse complement strand
GATAACAGAACAAAGGTCTCCTACAGCCATAAGGCAGGAGAGATAAGAAGGGATCTCGCTCTCTGCGCCTACTCCCAGTTAAATCAGAGCGAATTTCAAAGGAGAATAGATGCCCTGAACAAGGATCTTCTAAATGCCGGAAAAAAACCTCTTTCAGAAGGCGCTCTTGAAAAGCGTTTTTCCGCCAACGGAAGGGATCTGACTGCAAATGATACCATTGCAAAGCTGGCAGATCAGTATAAGCTTGATAATAATCTTAAACGGATGCTTATGCATCCTGATAGTCTTGACAGTTTTAAGGTGATGTTTGACACAAAGAAAACCGCAAGGCTTGTAAATTGGAATTCTACACAATACAACAATGCAAACCGTGCCATCAGCAGTTTCCAGAAAAACCGTGATACGGTTGTAAAGCTTATGACCGGCGATGAGATCCCCGATCCTGAAAAAATGAAGGACGCGATCAAAAATCTCCAGTCCTCATATGGGGAGTGCAGGACTTCTCTTCAGGAGTACTGCGCCAAAGTCCTTGCCGATCCGAACAGTCTCGACAAAAAATCAACCTCAGCAGGAATCGCAAGGGCAGCCGGAGCCACAGGAGCTCTCGGGGAATTCCTTGGCAAACCTGTAAGCTTTGACAATAAGGTGAAGGTAAAGAAATATGCTGAAATTTTCCGGGAGGAAATGAGCAATCAGAAAACAGCCGGCAATCATAATAAACACAGGAGAGCCGCTTCGAACTCGATGGAAAAATTACATAAGGAAAATGCAGGGAAAAAGAAGAGTGTTATGATGTGAAGCCGTATGAACTCTCTTCCCCTGTCCCGAAAGCCGCAAACTACAAGGTTTGCGGCACTTTTTTTACTTATTTTTCTTCCAGGTATTGATTATGGCTCAAAATGGAAGTATTCTGTACCCATATTTTTCTAACGTCACCTGCGGTTGTGCCGGTGACTGTTATGAAAAAACATTTGAGGGAGGATAAATACGTCAGGGGGAATATAGCTTACTCATACAGTGTCCGTTGACACGGAAAGGGAAGAAATGAAAAAGAGAGTATTAAGTGGAATAATGATGATTTCCCTGGTGGCTGCCCTGCTTTTTTCCGGCTGCTCCGGCGGAAGCGCTGCTAAAGGAAGCTCTGACGGCTCCCTTAACGGAAAAAATGTCTCTGTGGTAACGCCCTATTTAAGCTCCGTGACCACAAAGCAGATGGTTGACAATATTGAGAGGGATCTGAAGGCAGAGGGCATCAATGTCAATGTTGTTGATACAAAGGGAGACTTCGGAGAGCTTGCAAGCCGCATCGAGGATATAGTTTCTTCAAAGGCTGATGCCATGATCATTGTAAGTGCGGATCCCGGACAGGTTGAAACACAGCTTAAGGATGCCTTTGACGCAGGAGTTCCCGTATTCGGGGTAGACAGCGGCTTTATCGATGGTATGAAGGTCAATGCCACCAGTGATAATTATGAGATGGGGAAGACCATATGCAGGTACCTCTTTGAGGACCTTATGAATAAAAAGGGTACGGTCATTGCCCTGACATACAGGCCTCATCCCGGTGTGGTAAAAAGATGCGAGGCCTTTGATGAAATGATAAAGGATTATCCCGATATCAGCCTTATCACGGAGCAGCAGGTGGACGTCCCCGCAGGCCCCATAGAGAGCTCAAGGGAGATCATGGAAAACCTGATCCTTTCCAATCCGGAAAAGGATTCCGTAACCGCGGTCTTTGCGGCATGGGATGAACCCGCAATAGGAGCTTCGCAGGCTCTGGAAGCTGCCGGACGGGACGAGGTCATCGTAACCGGAGTGGACGGAAACAGCCAGGCTGTAGAGATGATAGAAAAGGGGTCAAACTTAAAGGCCACCCTTTCACAGAACTTTGACGGAATGACAGATATTGTTGTAAAGGATGTTATTGATCTCCTCTCCGGAAAAGAGATAGAGACCGGCGAAAAGTACGCTCCGGCAACACTTGTCACAAAAAAATAGGATTCTGTCATTCTGAGCGAAGCTGCTCCTGTCATTCTGAGCGAAGCGAAGAATCTTTACTACCGGAGGGAAGATCCTTCGCTAACGCTCAGGATGACAAAGGAATTAAAAAATACGGGAAACAGAGAATAATATGCTGTTAAGGACAAAAGGGCTTTCAAAACAGTTTAACGGTATCTACGCACTGAAGGACGTGGATCTTAAAATAAAAGCCGGTGAAGTACACGGTCTTGTAGGTGAAAACGGCGCGGGCAAATCGACCCTGATTAAGATTCTTACTGCTGTCTACAAGCCGGATAATGGCACTGTGATATGGGACGGGACAGAAACCGAAATAACCGATCCCTTGAAAAGCCGCAATCTCGGCATAAATGTCATACATCAGGACCGACAGCTGATCCCCTCCTTTAATGGCATCGAAAACGCATATCTCGGCCTTGAATATGAGAAAAAAAGAGGCGGCATCATTGACTGGGAGAAAATGAAGAGGCGTGTCTTGAAGCTTTCGGAATCACTGGGGATAGAAATGGATTTCACCGTTCCCGCCTCCCTCCTCTCTCCTCCGCAACAGACCCTTCTATGCATAATCAGGGCTCTTATGACGGAGTGCAGGCTCCTTATTCTCGATGAACCAACCGCTTCCCTCACTGATAAGGAAACGGCGATCCTTTTTCGTATTATCAGGAAATTAAAGGAAAAGGGAACCTCTGTCCTCTATGTCACCCATCGTCTGGAGGAGATATTCTTTCTTACCGACAGGATCACTGTTATGAAAAACGGGCGGATCGCAGGAACTGTGGACACCTCCGAGAGCAGTGAGGATATGATCATCAGAATGATGACTGATAACTGGGAAAGCAGGACTTCCTCCGGGAGCAGGAGAAATATAGGAGAAACCATCCTGAAGGCCGAGCATATCTCTTCAAAGGAC
This sequence comes from uncultured Lachnospiraceae bacterium, assembly GCA_902803625.1. Classification (GTDB taxonomy): domain Bacteria; phylum Bacillota; class Clostridia; order Lachnospirales; family Lachnospiraceae; genus NK4A144. The sequence goes on along the minus strand of CADCQV010000211.1, from coordinate 1,898 downwards.
GGGATCGTAAAGGATATGAGCATCGATCTGAAAAAGGGAGAGATCCTTGGCATATTCGGACTCGGAGGCAGCGGAAGAACGGAATTTCTGGAAACCCTTTACGGACTCCGGCCGAAATCCGGTGGAGGGATCACCCTGTATAGCGAGGATTACCCTCAGCCAACTCCTAAAAGCTCCATTCAGAAAGGAATGGTGCTGATTAATGAAGACCGGCGGAAAATGTCACTCATTATGCCCTTCAGTATCCGGAAAAATATCACGCTTCCGGTTATTGACAAATACTCAAAGGCCGGGGTTATCGATGAGAAAAGCGAGGAAGGGCACGCCGCAGAGAAACTGAAGATGCTTGATATCAAAAGTAACGGAACAGACCAGACGGTAAGCGAGCTTTCCGGCGGAAACCAGCAGAAGGTGGTCTTTGCAAGGGCACTTGAATCGGACCCGAAGGTCTTCCTCTGTGACGAACCCACCCAGGCAGTGGATGTAAAGACCCGCTACGAGATCCACAGACTTTTAAGAGACAGAGCGGACAGTGGCTGCGGAGTCGTTTTTGTTTCCTCGGACCTTAAGGAAGTTCTTGAGGTTTCGGATGAGATACAGATCATTGTAAACGGAAGGAGCAGGGAGCTCCTTAAAAACAGAGATCTAAGCTCCGAAGATGTCTTACGGTACTGCTATCTCGACAGATAATAGCCACGTTTTTTAAGGGAGAAAGAATTGAAAAAGAACCTTGGAATAGAAAAACTGATGAGATCCTACGGCACTGTCATTGCCTGCATTATCATCATTCTGGTTTTCAGCATATTAAGGCCGGATGCCTTTTTCACGATAAAAAATCTTATAAACATTACGAGACAGATCTCGCTTCTCGTGGTCATAGCCTTAGGCGCCACGCTGGTAATGAGCGTTGACGAATTTGACCTCTCCGTAGGGGCTGTCGCAAGTCTCGGGGGAATAATCAGTGCAAAGCTTGCGGTTGCAGGCGTGAATCCCGTTCTCTCAATAGTACTTCCGATCCTTATCTCCTTCCTGATAGGCTATTTAAACGGAATGATCGTTACAAGCTTCAAGGTACTCTCATTCATCACCACTCTGGCAATGAGTACCGTTCTTGCGGGCTTTACCTTCTGGCTCTCCGGAGGGGCGACGGTTTTCGAGAATATCCCGGATTCCTTTAAGTATCTGGGATCCGCTTCCATACTCGGGATCCCCCTCCTTACAGCCATAATGCTGCTCCTCTGCCTTATCTTCCGCTTTATTCTGAACCATACCCCCTTCGGAAGGAGGCTCTACGCAATAGGCGGAAACGTCAATGCTTCCCTGGTTTCCGGGATAGACGTTGTACACAATAAAAATCTGGCCTTTGCGCTTTGCGGAGCCCTGTCGGCACTTACCGGGGTAATGCTCGCATCACGGCTAGGCTCTGCCCACCCTACCGGCGGTGACGGCTATTTTATGAATTCCTATGCGGCGGTATTCCTTGGCCGGACCGTTGTAAAGGAGGGTATCCCGAATGTCTGGGGAACCTTTGTGGGCGCTGCTATCCTTGGGATCCTGGCAAACGGTCTTACCATTATGCAGGTCCCGTCCTACCTTCAGGATGTCCTGACCGGCGTAATCATTATACTGGCAGTTATCGCCCAGAAGGTCACCTCCGGGGAGGATATGTAAAATCACTGTCATCCTGAGCGCAAGCGACGCATATCTCACATCGAAGATGTGAGATGCCACCCCGGCGAGGTTTATCCCACATCGAAGATGTGGGATGCCACCCCGGCGAGGGGTTGCGAAGCAACAGGAAGGATCGAAAAACAGCTTTAATATAGGAGCAGGAAATGCTTAACGGAAGGGAATACATTTTAACCGCAGATATCGGCACCACGGCTGTAAAGGCTGTG
>CADCQV010000210.1 GCA_902803625.1 uncultured Lachnospiraceae bacterium | reverse complement strand
CCGTCCACAAGGAAAAGAGCCATTATAAGGAAATATATATTCCTTGTGAGCCAGAAAAGCAGAACTATTATTCCGAAGGCCTTTGTTAAGACAAGTATATATATGGAGCGGACTATACCGATAACGGACAGGGCTATAAATACGTAGAAGGGTATATTGAAGTTCGCATCTCCCTTACTCTTTACCCTCCTTCCGGATTTATCGGTCACTTCAAAGACAGATGCGGAAATCCCGAAGGTCTCCCTGATAAGCGGTATTACAAGATGCGGCATTACACTCATTTCATAAATTCCGCTCCATTTAAGGGATACCGCATTGCCGCTGAACACCCTCAGGGTCAGATCCTGCAGGATATACATCGGCAGCCAGTAGATCAAAAGATCCAGCCATCCGCACTTGAATACGGGGATCAGAAATACCGCAAAGAGTAACGGCGTGACGAGGTACAAAGCGCATTTCAGGGGTGAATACCAATATATGACAGAGCTAAAATAGCTCAGCTTCTGCGTGAAGGAAAGACCCTTCTGACCGAAAAGCTTCAGCTTTTTCGCGGTACCGATAACGCCTCTTCCCCAGCGTCTTCTCTGCTGTATATGCTCCTTATAGGTATTGGGAGTGGTTCCGCTTGCCATGGGCTCGGGCAGAGCAAGGCTGATATAACCCGCCGCTTCAATAAGCATTCCTGTTGCAAAGTCTTCTGTTATCGACTCTGTATAAAAGCCTCCCACAGCATCAAGAGCTTCTCTTGCAAGAACGGTATTGGAACCGCCGTAGATAACACTGTTTGAAGTAGTCTTTGCAACCTCCACGGTACGATAGAAGAAATCCTGCTCATTTGGAGCGTTCTTTTCGGAATACAGTGCATACTGGAAGATATCCGGCTCATAGAAGCACTGCGGTGTCTGCAGAAGTCCCAGTCCCTTCTTATCACCTCTCTGTTTCTTTGAATCCACAAAATACGGAATGGTTTTCAGAAGAAAATGGCTCATGGGTATCATATCGGCGTCAATGGTAACAACATAGGGCGAACTCGTATGTGCCATGGCATTATTTAAGTTTCCGGCCTTTGCACCCTTATTATCGGGCCTGTCAAAATAGCCGACACCCATCTCCTCCGCAAGCTTCCGCATCTCCGGTCTTCTGTTGTCATCACAGAGCCAGATGTGAACCTTTGACTTATCGGGATACTTTAGATGATTGCAGCCGTTTATTGTTTTTCTAAGGAGCTCCACCGGTTCATTGTAGGTTGCGATGAAGACATCCACATCCGGGAATTCTTCATCTTTAATGACAGGTACGGGATACTCCTTCATACCCATCAGATTCCTGTAAAGAACCATTGACTCGATAAAGCCCAGTATCTCCACCATAAGGAGCAGGATATTGGCACTTATTGGAAGGACTCCCATTCCCAGCGGAACAGAGAAAAGAATACGCCAGACAAGGTACAGTATGGTAAAGAACATACTGAAAATAAGCGCCGCCATACGCATAACGGCCCTCGTCTTTTCTTTGTCCGTTATCTTTCTGTTTTTCCCGCCAATATCATCATAACAGGCATGGGTCCTTTTCTCGTACCTGGCATTAAGTATCCAGATGATAAAGAAAATGATAAGTCCGATCCCCACGTACACGGCATACCGGGGCCAGGCAGCGACTGCGTTCAGAACCTCCTGATCCGAATTAACTATAAAGAAGTTAAGGAAATCGTTCTTTGTAGGTTTATACGTCGGCTCGGGAATCATTCGGGGATCTTCTCCCTGCACGAGTGAACGCACCCACTGGCCGCAGCCTGTAAGATCCTTTTCTCTGATCCGGGATTCCGGTTTATAGTCCGGCTTCAGCATGGCTGAGCTTTCATTTTTATTTGAAAAGCTCCACACGGCAAAGCTTATATTATGCTCCCTCAGATATGAAAACCATTCGGCCGCCGAAGCATAGTCAATTTTGCCGTCACCCGTTTCCTCACATATTCCGCATTCGGAAATAAATACCGGAAGACCACTCTCGACAGCCGTTTGCAGCTCCGACCTCAGCTCTTCTTTGTGAGATGCTGCATAAAAGTGGAGGACATACATCAGATTATCATCATCCAGAGGCGACAACATTGAAGGGGTAAGCATCCTGTCGTAAACAGGTGTTCCTACGAGTATGACAGAAGACGGACTTTTTTTCCTTACCTCCGGAATCACCTCTTTTGCATATCTCTTTACATCATTCCAGGTAGCGGCACCATTGGGCTCATTACATATTTCATACAGTATATTCGGGCAGTCGGGATAGGCAGAGGTAATGATGTCAAAAAACTCCTTAGCATATTCTTTATTAACATTGGGATCCTGTTCCTCCAGGACGTGCCAGTCCACCAGAACATACATATCAGCTGCGATTGCAGCATCCACACCCTTTTTTACAAGTGCCAGAGTATCCTCCCTATGGCCATTCACATATTCATGGGAGTATGCGGCAAGCCTTACGAAGTTACAGTTCCAGTCCGTGGAAAGATAATTAAATTTCTCCTCGCTGACAAAATCCGGATACCAGGTAAGTCCATGGGTACTCACTCCCCTGAGCACTACGGTATTTCCGTCTTTGTCCTTAAGCTCTGTCCCCTCTACGTGAAGTGCACCGTTTACCGAAGGCCTCGCGGTATTTGTCATTTCCGCGCTCTTACTCTCCGCTGCAAATGCGGAAACCGATAAACAGATAAGCAAAACCGCTGTAATGAAAAAAAACGGCAGGTTTCTTAAAACATTGTTCTTTTTCTTCACTTTCTTCACTTCTATACTCCTCCCATATCTCCCTGACTAAAATACACCGCGCGTATTAAGCCTGCAGCAGTTAAAGGCTGTCCGGTGATTCACTTCTCTGAAGCTTCATTATCACTACCGGCCAAATAACCACCGCGAAAATAAGCATCACCATCATTGAAAGCAGCCTGCCCCAATGTGCGCCGAAGGCTGCTACTACGGTAGCTCCTGCAAACCATTGTCTCCAGGCTAAGGTTATCCCGAGCCCGATACAGGAGAGAATCGCAAGATTATCGTATCCCCTGGGGATTTCATAATGAATATAGTGTCTCTCGATATAGCTTCCCGCAAGAAGTCCCAGGAAACCGCCGCAGGCACCGAAGCAATCTACCGTCATTTTGGTGGGATCTACAAGAAGCTCTCCGTTCACGTAATCCATCGGATAAGGCTTATGGGTAATATAGATAAGTACTGCTATTACGGCAACAACCCCGGCCAGGGTAAGAATATCAGTCAGCCTTTCATCCCCGTCAATCCGTTTTCCGACAAGGCCTATAACATATATCAGAAGACAGGATTCCAGAAAGCCCACTATTACGTCCTGAGGAGTATGCACTCCAAGGTAATTCCTTGAAAACCCGGTCAGAAGGATCAGTACTCCGCAAAGAACGGCAAGCCATCTCCGTTTATCCTTTTGCCATACAAAGGCAGTACCGTACATCGTCGTAGCGCAAAGCGTATGTCCGCTTGGGAAAGAATATCCCGTGGCTGCAACCTTGGAATCTCCGGCGGGCTCTATAAGCTCCGATCTGATCCAGGGTCTGTATGCACATACGGTCAGCTTTATCACGCCGTTTATTATCTCGCCGCCCCAGAGTGTGCTTAAAAACCTGTATCCCCACTTTTTGTCGGCACACCAGAAGACGACAAATGGTAAAAAGGGCACGATGTCTACTGACAGTTTGGATATGGCATTGAATAATTCATCAAAAATCCCTCCCGTAGCAAGTCTCAGTTCCTGCAGCAGTAAAAGATATTGAATATCAATGGTCATTTTTCCCTCCTTTATTTCATAGGTATATCCGTACCATAATAATTTGGACACCAAAAGTCAAATGTCTATCATACCGTTCTACGCTCCCTGCGCCTGTGCCTTCCATACATAATGGCATTGTACCATATCCGGAGCCATCTTTGGACTCAATTATCGTGAATCTCACAGCACCTTCCGCTCATAAGGGATCAGTCTCCGTAAACCTGCTTCCTGAGCCTTATGCCTGTTGGGGT
>CADCQV010000209.1 GCA_902803625.1 uncultured Lachnospiraceae bacterium | reverse complement strand
TGACGGTGATACAAAGATAAGTGAAAATGCCGTGCCTTATGGAGAGCGTATTGCTAAGCCTTCCGATCCGGTAAAGGAAGGTATGGATTTCCTTGGCTGGTACTCTGATAAAGAGCTCACAAAGAAATATGATTTTAACACGCTTGTTACAGCAGACTTAAGCCTGTATGCAAAGTTTAAGAAGCCGGAGCCTGAACCTGAACCGGATCCTGATCCCGAACCAACACCGGATCCTGATCCCGAACCAACACCGGATCCTGATCCGACACCGACACCGGATCCTGATCCGACACCGGAGCCGACACCGACGCCGGAACCGACACCGACACCGGAACCCACACCGACGCCGGAGCCTGACCCGACACCGGAGCCGACACCGGCACCAGAACCCACACCAACGCCGGAGCCTGACCCGACACCGGAACCCACACCAACGCCGGAGCCTGACCCGACATCGGATCCTACATCGACGCCGGAGGCGGTAAGAGTACCGCTGACAGCTACCGGAGCGGTCTATGCATCAAGGGATGATAACTTTGCACCTGTTGCCAAGGGCTCATCAAACGGCACCGGCGGCAGCATCAAGGATCAGATACTTGATTTTTCTAAGGTCGCAGAGTCCGGGGTAAAGCCCGATGACCTGAAGATGACTGCTGTAAACGGCAGCAAGTTCACCACTGCCGCAAAGGTGAAGGATAAGAACTCCGTGAAAACCACCGGAGGGGTAAAGGCGAAATACAATAAGAATGACAGCACCGTTTCCTTTAAATGCAAAAAAGACGGCACCGCTACAGTTACAATGGCAGACAACAATACCTACACCATCAAATTTACTGTAGAGAAGCCGAAAGCCCAGGATAGTGCAAAGAAGATAGCAAAGGGCAGCGCTCCCATGGTAAAGACGGTAACTGATCTCTTCGGAACCCACATTAATGCGGGAAAGCTCTCTATTGAAAAGCAGAAGAATTCCTTAGCCAGGGTTTCCGATAATTCCGTCATCATAGATCCCAGGGACAAGGACAACATCAAGATCAGATACCGGTATCTTAATATGAAATACAAGATAACCGTGAAGGTAAAGTGAAATTAAACGTAATTATTCAGAACAGTCACTTGCGGAACCGCAAGTGACGTATGAAAACCAAGGCAAATAAACCAAAATCAAAAAGGACGGGCAGTGCCCGTCCTTTGTTTACTTAAGCTGCTGCGGTGACCCTCTGTCGTCCGGGGAGCCGCGAAGGATCCTCCGGTCTCTCACACGAAGAGGTTCGCGGTAGACTGCTTCATCTGCTCTTCATCCTTTTTCTGCATCATCATCCTGACGTTATTGAGGAGCTGACCCTGCTTATTTTTATTATTCTGCTCGATGATCTCCTGAAGCTCATCCTTGACCGAGCTGGAGGCGAAGGTATTCTGTATGGCGGTACGGTTGTAAGCCTCCTGGGCGGAAAGAGCATTATACTGCGCTCCTCCGAGAGAGCGCTGCTCACTGACCTTCTTAATGGCACTGTCGATCGAATCCAGATCGAAGCTGCCTTTCGTCACATTGAAGTCCTCGATCCCGAGATCCTTGATGAGAGAGCTGGAACCGGATATACCGATGGTGGTTTTGTTTCCGTCACTGACTATATCAATGTTCTTATTGCTGCCGTTGAGAAGATAGGTCTCATTGTATTTTGCGGTGCCTGCGATATCATTGATGCCCTGCTTATAGCTGTCGATCTGGCTCTGAATATCAGCCCTGTCACTTTGAGATGCCGTGCCGTTCATAGCCTTTACAGCAAGCTCCCTGATGGACTGCAGATAGTCGGTTATCTGTGAAGCCGCACCATCGGAGATATTAAGGAGAGCCTTTCCCTCCTGAACGTTTTCCGTTCCTGCCTGCAGACCCCCTATCTGTGCTACTGCCTTTTCCTCTATGGAGATATCGGAAGAATTGATATATCCGCTGTAATTACTGTAATATGAGCTGCTGCCCAGGGTTGAAATAGAATCCATAAGCTTACCTCCGATAAAAGCAGTATAACATGAAAATAAATTTTGTATACATTAAAAATTGTATAAAATCAAAGCCAATGAAAGATTCTTAATAGTTCACCGGGTGTCACTACTTTGACAGATCAATGCTCCTTATCTGCTTTCTGAGCGGCAGCACGCTCTTAGGATTTACGCTGAGTTCGTCCACACCCATACGGAGGAAGGTCTCCGTAAGAGACAGATCTGCTCCCAGCTCTCCGCAGATACCGACCCAGGTATTATGACGGTGTCCTGCCTCTATGGTCATCTGGATAAGCTTAAGCACCGCCGGATGATGCGGATCGGAGAAAGGTTCGATCTTCGCATTCTGCCTGTCTATGGCGCAGGTGTACTGGGTCAGGTCATTGGTACCGAGAGAGAAGAAATCAACCTCTTCGGCCAGATCATCCGCTATCAGGGCGGCGGCAGGAGTTTCTATCATTATTCCGAGCTCTATATTTCCAACCTCTGCACCTTCATTTGCAAGCTCCCGCTTACATTCGGCGAGTATCTCCTTGCAGTCCCGTACCTCTCTGAGGCTCGTGATCATGGGGAACATCACACCGAGATTTCCGTATACCGATGCCCTGAGGAGAGCCCTCAGTTGTCTTTTGAAGAAGTCCTTCCTCGTAAGGCAGATTCGGATGGCACGGTAGCCCAATGCAGGGTTGTCCTCCTTATCCAGATTCATATAGTCTATGGTTTTGTCCGCTCCGATATCACAGGTGCGTATTATCACAAGCTTGGGGGCAAGGGTTTCCAGCACCCGTTTGTATGCGAGGAACTGCTCCTCCTCAGTGGGATCGGTTTTGCTGTTCAGATATACAAATTCCGAGCGGAACAGGCCGACACCTTCGGCATCATTTACCTGTACGGCTCCCACATCGGAGGGGCCCCCGATATTTGCAAATACCTTTATCGTATGGCCGTCAACGGTGGTATTCGGCTTTCCTTTCAGCTCGAGGAGCAGGGCTTCCTTTTTCCGGTCCTCATTCTGCTTTGCGGTAAGGGAATCAACGAGATCCTGTGTCGGCTCTATATAGATACAGGAATTGTATCCGTCCAGGATGGCGAACTGTCCGTCCCAGTCGTCAGAGATATCCTTGCACTGTATGATCGTTGGCAGATTTAAGCTTCTGGCCAGTATAGCCGTGTGGCTGTTTGAGCTGCCTTCCCTTGTCACAAGGCCGAGGAGCAGGGATTTATCAAGCCGCACGGTTTCGGAGGGTGCCAGATCCTCTGCTACGAGTATTGAGGGCTCGCTGCCCTGTATGCTGTCGGGATCGTTGCCGAAAAGAACATCCAGCATGGCATTTTTCAGATCCTCCACATCAGCGCTCCGGGCCTGGAAATAGGGGTCATCCATATCACGGAACATCTGGGCCATGTTGTCAAAGCCCTGGCGGACTGCGTATTCCGCCTTCTGCTTCTGCTCAACCATGATCTCCTTGCAGGCGTCGATCAGGTCATCATCATCCAGCATCATCTCATGTGCTTCGAAGATGGCGGCACTGTCCTCACCCGCTTCCTTTACGGCCTTTTCATAGAGGGCGTGCTGCTGTTCCTGTACCTTTACCCTCGCCGATTCAAAGCGGTTCAGCTCCGGGATCGGATCCTCTGTCTTTTCTTCGCTTATCTCATAAACAGGCGGTTTATAGACACGGATCTTCCCTATCGAAATCCCGCCGACGATTTTTGTACCCGTTGCTACCTTCATACTTTGTCTATGTCGCTCCTTTCCGTGATAATGTCATTCTGAGGGCGAAGCCCGAAGAATCTTCATATCCGGAGGAAAGATCCTTCGCTGCGCTCAGGATGACAGCTGTAGCGCTCAGTTCGGGCACGTTTTGACGCACTATGTGCGTCAGTGCCCCGCAAGGCCACCTGGACTTTTGGCGTTTATATCATTACATGATGTCAGGGTCACAACCCGATATCCGGAGCGTTCCGCACTCCTCCCACATCTCGCACTCTCGTGGGGCTTACGCTCCACTTCGTGCTCGATGTGGGGCGGGTCATAAAGCCGCTCACCCACTTTCATGCAAGTATGAAGTGGGTTCGGGCTTTTGACCCTGATATCATTACATATTATCTTTCAGGAACTGCTCTATAGCGGCAGCTGCGGTCTCTTCGTCATCGCCCTCGACCTGTACGGTGATCTCATCCCCCTGCTTTGCACCAAGCCCCATAAGCTTCATAAGCGCTGTAGCCTTTGCACTCTTCTCACCCTTTGTGATGGTGATAACGCTGGTATACTTCTTCGCTTCCTTAGCGAGCACCCCTGCCGGACGGGCGTGGATACCAACCGGATCTGTGAGTGTGTACTTGAATTCTTTCATACCTTTTCTCCTTTTCTGTTTCTGCGGCAGAGCTCTGGCGTCTGCCTGACTGTCTCTATTTTACCTTTGATGCGGATCTATTACAACAGTTAATCTGGTCATTGAGCAGCCGGCGTGATCAGCTTTTATTCCGCCTGCGGTCCGGTGAAGCAGCCGGGATAAACGCATTCTGAGACTATATAGTGTAATTCTGAGAC
>CADCQV010000208.1 GCA_902803625.1 uncultured Lachnospiraceae bacterium | reverse complement strand
TTAAGGCCTGCGGACCCGATGCAAGGGGAGAGATCCTCGGCGCCATGGAAGCGGACAATGCTGCCATAGTTACGAATATAATGGAACCCGATGAGGTCATCGATACGTCGGGAGGCGGTCCAAGAACCGTACCTCAGGAATTTAATAAAACCGAAAATGAAGATGAGAACAGTGAGAGCGAGGAAGGAACCGCTGCTACGGAGGAAGGAAATGGAAATTAAGGATATAAATACCGGTATAAAGGGACATGGAGAAGAGACCGTAACGGAAGAGCTGACCGCGGCGAAGATCGGAAGCGGGCTTTTAAGGGTGTACGGAACACCGGCGCTTGCAGCTCTTATTGAGAATACTGCATTAAACAGTATTTCGGGATTTTTGAATGAAGGACAGGGAACAGTCGGGACAAAGCTCGATATCTCACATCTTTCCGCTACTCCCGTGGGGATGAAGGTAAGCTGTGATACGGTGCTCACGGAGGTGGACCGCAGAAGACTGGTTTTTTCCGCCGAGGTATTTGATGAAGCCGGGAAGATCGCGGAAGGAACCCATGAGAGATTTATCGTGGATAATAAGAGCTTTGAGGAGAAGGCATACGCTAAGGGGAAGGATTCTTCGCTTCGCTCAGAATGACAAAGAGTTTCACGGGCACGCTTTGACGCGCCGGACGCGTCAGTGCCCTGAATAAAAGGACAGGATAAAATGAGGCTTATTCATACATCAGACTGGCATTTGGGAATGACATTCCGGGGAGGAATGTCTTTTTCGTCTGACCAGGAATATGCTATTGACGGGATCATAGGGATCGCGGAGGAGGAAAAGGCGGACGGCATACTTATCGCCGGGGATGTTTTTGACAAGAGTATCGCTTCTCAGGACGCCATAAGGCTTTATGACCGGATAATCACGCATATCTGCGGTGATCTGGGGATACCGGTGTATATGATAGCGGGTAATCATGACGGGGCGGAGCGTATCTCCCAATGCAGCGCTCTCTTAAGGCAGAGCGGCCTGTATATTGCGGGATCACTGACTAAGGAGCTTCAGTGTGTGGAGGGTGAGGATACGGATATCTACCTTCTGCCATGGATATCGACGGATAAGGTGCGGACGGTATTTCCGGACAGGGCGGATCAAGTAGTTTCGATGGAGGATGCCTACAGGGTGGTGCTTGACCGCTGCAGGGAGCGTTTCCGTAAAGGGAAAAGGAATATCCTTCTTGCCCATGCCTATATTACAGACGCGGAAACCTCGGTAAGTGACATTGCTGCAGAGGTCGGAAGAGCCGCCGCAGTCAGTGCGGATCTGTTTAAGGACTTTGATTATGTGGCTCTGGGGCATCTCCACGGCCCTCAGGATATAAGGGAAAACTTAAGGTACAGCGGTTCACTTATGACTTATTCCTTCGGGAAGGAGGAAAAGCAGGTAAAAAGCGTCACCCTGATCGACACCTCCAATATGGAACGGAAGATAATACCCATCCCGCAGCTTCATAAGAGGGTGACCTTAAGGGGCAGCTATGATGAGCTTATGAAGGCCGATTTTGATGAGGAGATACTGGACGGCTATGTGAAGCTGGAGGTAACGGATCATTTTGTGGGAATGGATGCCATGGCGGCCTTCAGGGAAAGGTACGGAAACCTCCTCGAGCTTTCCGGAAAGGGGCTTGAAAAGGAGGATGCAAAGATCACGATGACAATAGAGGAATTTGAAAACGCCGGGACGGATCCGGGAGAGGTTTTTACGAGGTACTGCCGGGATATTATGGGTGAAGAGCCTACGGAGCATATCCGGAAGCTGTTTTGTGAGGCGGTTGGAAAGAGTATCCACTGAGGGAGGAAGAAAGATCCTTCGGGCTTCGCCCTCAGGATGACAAAGATGCTGCCCTCAGGATGACAAAGATGCCGCCCTCAGGATGACAAACGAAAGGCGAACGTATGAAACCCTTAAAAATAGAATTTCAGGCATTCGGACCCTATGCGGGGCATGAGACAGTGGACTTTACGGAGCTTGCGGAAAACGGACTCTTTCTGATATTCGGAAAGACAGGCACCGGAAAGACTATGATACTTGACGCCATGACACAGGCGCTTTACGGGAAGAGCAGCGGGCACGGAAGGGATGACTTTCAGTCCTTACGCTGCAGCACTGCGGCTTTTGACACCCCGACCTTTGTAAGCTTTGAATTTGAGAATAACGGGGAATATTACTGCTTTGAACGGAGGCTTTCAAGGAAGAGAAAGAATCTCTCTCCCTCATATAACCTTATGAAAAGGGATGAAAACGGCGACTGGCAGACGATCCTTGAAAACCCTAAGGAAAAGGATCTGAACGAAAAGGCTGCAGAGCTTGTGGGTCTTCCCTATGAGCAGTTCAGACAGGTTATAGTCCTTCCGCAGGGACAGTTTGAAAGGCTTCTCACCTCCACCTCGGAGGAAAAGGAAAAGATACTCACCAGTATCTTCGGAGAGGAGAGGTGGCAGGAGATCGCAGCCTCCTTTTATAACGAGGCTGAGGAACGGAGGAACCGGCTGAAGGAGACAAGGGAAAGGATAGAGGGGAGTCTCAGGGAGGAGGGCTTAGAAAGCCTTTCGGAGCTTCAGGATCTGATCGGGGAAAAGAAGGAGAAAATAAGGATACTTGACGAGGAAACGGAGAGCCGGGACTTTGATAAGGAAATGAGGGAAAAGCAGGAGCTTCTTTCCCTTACAAGGCGTTTCTCAGATCTTCATAAGGCTGAAAGAACATTGGAAGCCATATTGGAAAAAAAGGAGGAAACCGGGGCTCTGGAAATAAGGCTCAGGGAAGGGAAGAGAGCTGAGGCTGTACGATCCCTGCTTTCCGTTCTGAGAGAAGCGGAGACTGAACTGAAGAAAAGAAGGAAGGAAACAGCCGGGACCAAAGCCCTTCTGGAGGAGAAAAAAAGCCGGGCTGAGAAGGCAGCGGAGGAACTAAGGATACACGCCGGAAAAGAGGAAGAGATTGAAAATAACCGGAAGCTTATGATCCGCTATGAGGAAAAAAGAAAGGCTTATGAGGGGCTCGAGGAAGCGGAGAAAAAGCTTAAGGAGGCGGAAAAAATAAAGGCTGCAGCAGAAAAGGAGGAGGAATCGGCAAAAAAGGAATATGAAGCACACGCTGAAAGGACAGTGGAGCTAAAAAAAGAATATGAGTCTCTGGAAGCAGAGCATACAGGGCTCTTAAATTCCTATATCGCCGGGATAACAGGGGTGCTGGCAGCGGAACTAATTGAAGGGGAGCCCTGCCCGGTCTGCGGAAGCAGGGAGCATCCGGAGAAGGCCGCCATATCCGGTGAAACGGTATCAAAAGCAGAGGTGGACAGGGTCAGGAAGAAAAGAGACAGGAAGTATAAGGAGCTCGAAGAGGAAACGGCTTTTAGCAATAAGGCAAAGAGATGTCTTGAAGAAAGGCAGGCGGAACGGGAGAAGGCCGGACAAAAGCTGATACAGGCGGAAGTATATTTAAAGGGCTTTAAGATGGATCTCGTGCCGGAAATAGGGTCACTTAAGGAGCTTGATAAAAAAATAGAGAAGCTTTCAGCTGAGGAAGAGGCTTATCTCAGGAATAAAGAGGAGCTCCTTAAAAGGGAAAAGGAAAGCCTGAACGCATATACGGAGATAAAGGCAGCATTTGAAGCCGCGGTAAGGGAAGAGAAAAAATCAGAGGAAAAATGCAGGGAATCCGGGGCTCTTGCAGAAGCGGCCCTAAGGGAAAACGGATTTTCTTCCAGGGAAGAGGCAGAGGAGCTGATGCTCTCCCCGGATGAGGAAGAGAAGATAAGCGCAGGGATCCGCAGCTTTTATGCCTCAAAGGAGGCTGCCGGGAAAAGCTTAAAGGAGCTTAGGGATGAGCTCCGGTCAATGACAGAGCCCGATGAGGAAAGCTGCAGGAAGGAGCTTGATGACGCCATAGCGGGAAAGAGCGAATATAAGGAGAAAAGGGCAGTCCTCTTTTCCGAGCAGAAGAGGCTTGAGAATAAAATGAAGCTCCTTACGGAAAAGGGAGAGGGCATAGACGAGGCCTTAAGGGAAGCTGAGGAGGACTTCATCTTTGCTAAGAGGCTGAGGGGCGACTCCGGAACCGGACTGCAGAGATATGTTCTCGGGATCATGTTTTCTTCTGTTATAACAGCAGCGAATTCCATGCTTGAAATGGTACATGGAGGCAGATACCGCCTGTTCCGCTCGGATGATAAGGCACAGGGCTCAAATAAAAAGGGCCTGGAGCTAAAGGTCTTTGACAAGAACAGCGGAGAAAAGGAGGGCCGCTTTGTGGGTACGCTGTCCGGGGGAGAAAAGTTTCTGGTTTCCCTGGCTCTCTCTATCGGTATGTCTGTGGTTGCCGGGAAAAGCGGCATCAGGATAGAAGCCCTTTTTATTGACGAAGGCTTCGGAACACTGGACAGCGATTCCATAGGAGATGCCATGAATGTGCTGAACAGTGTGCAGGAAGCACATGGACTCGTGGGTATAATATCCCATGTCCGGATGCTTGAGGACCAGATCCCCGTCAAGCTCAGGATAAGGCAGGATGAAGGCGGGAGCCATATTGTCAGGAGTGTGGGTTGACAGGTCTGGTATACTTGGGGAATAGTGGATGAAAAAGACTTTGAAAAACATAGGAGAAAAATATAATGCCTGCTTTATTTAATTTTTCGGATGCTTCACCGGTGGTACTGGTAATAATGCTTATAGTCGCGGTATTTCTCTGGATAGAGGGGTACAGGCTTTACAAGCTTGCCGTCTTTTTCCTGGGCTTTATTGCAGGCTTCAGCTTAAGCGCCCTTATCCTGAATTCCGTCACCGGTCTGCCGGTTCCGGCGCTTGTCATCCAGGTTGTTGTGGGACTTGCTCTCGGAGCAGCCTCATTCCTGATATTGAAGCTGGGACTCTTTATCGCGGCAGCCTGTGCGGTTTTTTTCCTGCTCAGCAATCTTTTGCAATCCCTTGGGATAGTAGGAACCGTAATTTCCTTTGCCGCTGCGGTGGTTGCAGGCTTTGTTGCAACAAAGGCGGATAAACCGGTTATCATCGTTCTTACCTCCATTATCGGAGGTTTTGCCATAACGGGGGCGCTGCTCCGGCTCATTCTGTTTATCCCCTATGACCTTTCCTTCCTTCCGGGGGAAGGCTCCATTGTCTGGCTTATAGTAAAGGTTCTGGTATCGGCTGTGGGAATAGCCATACAGTTTTCCAAAGTAAAGGATGAGGACTGATGGAAACTCTTGATATTTTGATGGATATGGCGGTGATAATCCTCTTCGCCAAGTTTTTTGCACTGCTTGCAAGGAAGCTCCATGCACCCCAGGTGGCGGGTGAGATAATCGCAGGGATAATCATAGGTCCGAC
>CADCQV010000207.1 GCA_902803625.1 uncultured Lachnospiraceae bacterium | reverse complement strand
GATATCAAATGGATTCATTTTTTACTCCTATTTACGTTTTATAAAATGAATTACGCTTCTTTACTTCTTTTTACGTTTCGTATATCAGTTTACGCCTTTTTACGCCTTTGTCAATTCAGCTGTTTGTCTTCATTTTGCTGATGTGATATTATTTCTGTGACTTTGTTTCCCCGGAGCCAGTGTACTGTGAAATGAACCTGTCAGTCCACCAGGCCCTCAAAAAACGGAAGGAGCGCTTGGACTGTATATGATAGCAAATCCCATTATCAAGTCCTGTCTGGACGAATTAAAGGCAATATCAAAGGTGGAGCTTGCCTGCTATGATATAGACGGTACGCTTGCAGCCGCAACAAATGAAGGTCCGGAGGTAAACGCCCTCAGCATACGTTCCTTCCTTGACAGCGGCGCGGATTCGCAGGTGCACGGCGGCTGCTATTTCTTCCGGGTCACGGATGGGGATATTGCGATCTACGTCGTTGTTACCGAAGGCAGCAGCGAAAATTCTTCATTGACCGGGCGTATGGCCGCAAGCGAGCTTTCACATCTTGACCGGGCCTACAGGGATAAATTCGACAAAAACTCCTTCTTCCAGAATCTCCTTCTTGATAATCTTCTCCTTGTGGATATCTACAATAAGGCGAAAAAGCTCCATATCGACGTTGAAAAGAAGCGTGCGGTCTACATCGTCGAGCAGAAAAATGACGGGAACGGTGACAATATAATCGATGTCATAAAAGGACTTTTCAACAGCGGTCATGGTGACTATGTCACTGCGGTTGACGAGAGAGAAGTGATAATTGTAAAGGATCTGGAAGCGGATGACAGCCCCGGGACCATGCGGGGTATCGCAGCAACCCTTGTGGATATGGTAAATACAGAGGCTCTTGCGGATGTCAGGGTATCCTACGGCACCGTGGTCCATGAGATAAAGGAGGTCTCAAAGTCATATAAGGAAGCCCGTATGGCTATGGATGTAGGCAAGATCTTTTACGATAATGAGAACATTTCCGCATACTCCGAGCTTGGCGTGGGACGGCTCATCTACCAGCTTCCGGAAAACCTCTGCGATTTCTTTCTCCGCGAGATCTACGGCGACAGGATTCCCTGGCATCTGGACGAAGAGACTCTGCAGACCATTGACCGCTTCTTTGAAAACAGCCTGAACGTCTCCGAAACCTCCAGGCAGCTCTATGTCCACAGAAATACACTGGTCTACAGGATAGAAAGGCTGCAGAAGGCAACAGGCCTGGATATAAGGAAGTTTGACGAAGCACTGACCCTGAAGATCTCACTGATGGTCATTAATTATCTGACTTATCTGAAGAAAAGGAACGATCTGTAAATGCTTTCCGCAGACGAAAAATATATGAGAGAAGCCCTGAAACAGGCGAGAAAAGCCTTTGCGCTAAAGGAGGTTCCAATAGGCTGTGTCATTGTCCGGGACGACGGTGTCATCATGGGACGGGGCTATAACCGCAGAAATACGGATAAGAGCACACTCTCCCATGCTGAGATATCCGCGATTAGAAAGGCAGTGAAAAAGGCCGGGGACTGGCGGCTGGAGGACTGCACCATATACATAACGCTCGAGCCCTGTCCCATGTGTGCGGGAGCCATTGTACAGTCAAGGATAAAGCGCTGCGTCTTCGGTGCTTCCTCTCCGAAATCGGGCTGCGCGGGAAGCATACTCAATATACTTGATGAAGAAAGGTTCAATCATCAGGTTGAAACCGAACAGGGCGTTCTTCAGAAAGAATGTACGGAGATATTGCAAAGCTTCTTTAAGGATTTAAGGGAAAGGTTAAAGGCTTCAGATGAGTGAACTGGTAAAAGAATCCACACATAAACTTATCAAACTCGCAAACCGGCTTATCAAATCCCCGGAAAGCTATTCAAAGGCGTTGAAAAGCGCTTCTCCCGGAAAGCTTAAAGCAGCGGTTCTCGGCTCATATTCCATACAGCACTTCGTTAAGCTGCTCCGGCTGTTTCTCGATTATGAAAATATTTCCGCTGATATTTACGAGGGTGAGTACGACGGCATAAATATGGATGTTCTGGATCCGTCTTCACCCCTCTACTCCTTTGAACCCCGTTTCGTTATCCTCCTTATGAGGCATAATGACTTCCGTTTCCGGGATGAAAACGGTCTAAAGGAAGCCATTGAGTATACGGATAATATTATTTCTCACGTTTCAAGGATCAACGGTGTCACCATATTTTTATCCAATATCGCCCTTCCTCCGGAGCGGCCCTGGGGAACTCTGGAAGCGGATTACGGACATACCTCCCGTTCCCTTATGCAGAAATACAATATGCATTTTACGGAGCATCATCCCGGTAACGTGAGAATACTGGATATGGAGTACCTTTCCTCCCTGAAGGGGAAGGAGAGCTGGTTTGACGACACCGCCTACTTCCTTACCAAGCAGGGCTTCAATATGGATTACCTTAAAGACGTGGCGGCTGAGGTAACGAAAATGATTCTTCCCGACCTCGGAACTGTACGGAAGTGTCTGGTTCTGGACCTAGATAATACTCTCTGGGGAGGTATCGTTGGTGATGAGGGTCCCGATGGCATAAATGTGGATCCCAACGACCCCGTCGGGGAAGCCTTCCGTGCTTTCCAGAGTTACATTCTCTCACTGAAGCAGCGTGGTGTCCTCATTGCCGTGAATTCTAAAAATGACGAGGCTATTGCAAAGGAGCCCTTTGAAAAGAATCCGGATATGATACTGAAGCTGTCCGACATTGCCTGCTTCACCGCAAACTGGTCGGACAAGGCCGCCAATATGGCATATATCGCAAAGCAGCTGAATATCGGGATGAACAGCCTCGTTTTCTTTGATGACAATCCCGCTGAAAGGGAGATGATCCGACGCTTCTGCCCGGAGGTCATGGTGATAGACGTGCCCGACGAACCGGAAAACTATGTCAAGGCTCTGGACCGGGCGGATCCCTTTGAATGGACAGTTGTGACAAAGGAGGATCTGGTACGTTCCGATTCTTATCAGGAGAACCGGAAAAGGGAGGAAATGGCCGCATCCTTCGTAGATTATAAGGAGTATCTGAGAGCCCTTGAAATGAAGGGACATACAGGGATCGTCGGTGAAAACGAGGCCGAGAGATTTGCTCAGCTTACCAATAAATCAAACCAGTTCAATGTAAGGACCATGCGCTACTCGGACGGTGAGATAAGGGAAATGATGTCTGCAGATGACACCCGCCTAATCTACGTTTCACTTTCCGATAAATTCACGCAGTACGGCATCATTTCCTGTATTGTGCTGAGAAAGGGCTCCGGTGTGCCGGGGCTTGAAGACAGTGACTGCTTCATCGAAAACTGGTGCATGTCCTGCCGTGTTCTGAAAAGGGGTGTGGAGAACTTCGCCTTCAGAGCCGTATGTGAAGCCGCCCGAGGGATGGGATGCTCACGTCTCGTCGGCGAATACATCAGAACAAAGAAAAACGGAATGGTCGAGGGGCTTTACGCTTCCCTCGGCTTCATTCCGCTCAATAAACCCGGATGGGTTCTCTATGAATATGACCTGGCAAAAAAACCGGAGACGGATGGTGTTATAATGTCATCCTGAGGAGCGTATTTTACGGGGCACTGACGCGCTCAGCGCGTCAATACGTGCCCGAAAAATGTCCACTGGACATTTTTCCTTCCTGAGGAGCGCAGCGACGAAGGATCCTATAAAGATTCTTCGCTTCGCTCAGAATGACAAGCTGTTGTCATCCTGAGGGCTTTGCCCGAAGGATCTAGTTCAGTAAAGATTCTTCGCTTCGCTCAGAATGACAAGTGGTATTATCCAAGTCGTATCCTTGCCTTTATATAAGGGCCGCCGTCCGAAACCTTGACCCATTCCTTGT
>CADCQV010000206.1 GCA_902803625.1 uncultured Lachnospiraceae bacterium | reverse complement strand
AGTAACGGGAACCCTCCGGAAATGCCGGACAGCAGTAATAATAACAGTAACGGAAACCCTCCGGAAATGCCGGATAATAACAGTAACGTAACCCCTCCGGAAATGCCGGACAGCAGTAATAATAACACAGGCATTCCCGCAGATAACGCACAGGGCACTTCATTTAAGGCAGGACAGTACTGGGTTGTGAGTGACAGTGAGGGCAAGGTGGTGGACAGCGGAAAGCTGGAATACGCGGGCTCCTTCATAGTTTACGGCTCACCGCTTATTGAAGACGGAACATATACCCTTTCCGTTTCGGATACGGGAGATGAGCCGGGAGGCGGATCGGATGATCCAAAGGAAGCGGGAGAAGATCCGGCAAAACCCGGAAATGAGGCCGGAATACAGGGGGTTACCCTGAGCTCTAATGAAATTACAGGAAGCTTTAACGTAGGAAGCTATAGCTACAGTTATTCCTACACCGGTACGGTTAGCTTTAACGGACAAAAGACGCTTTTAAGCGATTTCAGGATAGACGGACAGGAGGCAGGAGCAACACTGAGCGGAAATCTTATCTTTAAGAAGCTAAGATATAAGAACAACAAAAAGACGGGAACAGCCTATGTCATACCTGTCTTCAGGGCTGCAGGCGGCTCCGGCTCATCCGTGAGGAAAGCAGTAAGGGAGATCAATAAGTATTTCAGGAAAAATCCATTAAATTACACCATTACTGCCTGCGAGCTTTCAGATGAAATGCTGAGCGGAAGTGCCGTCTACAGAAGCAGCAGCGGAAAATGGAGCTTCAGCCTGAAGGCAGACACAGGAGTATCGAAGTCAATCAAGCTGAAAAACAACAGGGATTTCACTGTATCGGCTGATTCCCTGGATGAAACAAAGAGAACGGTGGTGATCAGAGGATGCGGAAATTACACAGGTGAAGCTACGGTAACAGGCGTTACCATAAAATAAACCTTCTCATGGGCGGCGCAATCTGCGCCGCCGTCAAAAACAGGATAAACGCATCAATAAGGCATCGCCTTGACACATAGATTTGATTTATATTAGAATCTCCGTGACCATGGGAAGACTGGAAACAAATGACTGGATAGTGCTGAACGATATCATCTATCTGATATACAGCACGAAGGATACGGAAGAAATGCAGAGGCTTTTTCTTGAAAGGATCAGGAAAGAGATCAGTTATGATGCGGCGGACTTCTTCCTCGCGGACTGTGAGGATCAAAATAAACTGTCCCAGGGGGTCACCGTCGGGATGAGAAGTGATTCAGCCTTGAAATATGATGAACTGGATTATAACAGGGATATCCGCTGCAGTGGAAGGAGCATGGTCTACAGGAGTTCCGATACGATCCCCGATGAACGGAGGATCAACACCCCGTACTATGACAAGGTCTACCGGGCCAACGATCTTCACTATTCACTCCAGATGATGATAGGCTACGAGGGTAGATTTCTGGGACTCATAACCCTCTACCGGAAGAAATCCGGCGGGGACTTTGATTACTATGATATATTCACCCTGGATGTCCTGAAGGATCATATTTCACTCAGTATCTCAAAACGGTTTTCTGCTGAAAAACTTTCAGAGGTATTTGATGTTGACGGCTTTGTGCTTAAATATTCATTGACAAAGAGGGAGGCGGAGGTGCTCCGCCACATCATCCGGAGACAGGACAATGTAAGTATCAGTAAGGAGCTTGTGATCAGCATGAATACCCTGAAAAAGCATGAACGGAATATTTATAAAAAATGCGGAGTGAAAAGCAGGATGCAGCTCTTCAAGCTTCTGTCCCGTGGGATATGAGGAGTAAGATCCCGGAGCAATATCACCAAAAAGGATTACAAAAAGGGTAAATAAGTGTAATTGAACAGAGTATAAGGGTATAGTATATTTTCCCTGACATCAACAAGGGACATGATTGTTCCAAAGAGAAGCGAAGGGGCTTTGGTTTATATGACCAAAGCCTCTTTCTTCTTTTAGACGATCAGGAGAGGAGCAGTATTATGAGTGAAGAGATCAGAAAAGCGCTGGACGGAGAATTATTTGCGGTGTGGTTCCTTATAGGAGCGGCTTTGGTGTTCTGGATGCAGGCGGGCTTCGCCATGGTGGAAGCAGGATTCGCAAGGGCCAAGAACGCAGGGAATATCCTTATGAAGAATCTCATGGATTTCTGTATCGGCTGCTGTATGTTCATACTAATCGGTTTTGGCCTTCTTCTGGGAGAAGACATTATGGGCTTTATCGGAGCCCCGGGTTTTGATATTTTTACAAACTATGCAGCCTTTGACTGGTCAAATTTCGTATTTAACCTGGTGTTCTGTGCCACGACGGCGACCATCGTATCCGGGGCCATGGCAGAGAGAACCAGATTTTTAAGCTACTGCGTATATTCCGGAGTGATATCCGCTCTTATCTACCCGGTAGAAGCTCACTGGATATGGGGCGGCGGATGGCTTGCCCGTCTTGGCTTCCATGATTTTGCCGGTTCCTGCGCGATCCACATGGTTGGCGGTATCGCAGCCATAGTAGGAGCAAAGATGGTTGGTCCCCGTATAGGAAAGTTCGAAAAGGATAAAGAGGGAAGGATCACAAAGGTAAATGCCTTTCCCGGACACAATATAGTTGTGGGAGCTCTTGGTGTATTCATTCTGTGGCTCGGCTGGTACGGTTTTAACGGAGCAGCCTGTACCTCGGTTGACCAGCTGGCATCGGTCTTTGTGACCACTACCATTGCCCCGAGTATCGCCACAGTAGTCTGCATGATCTTTACCTGGATCAAATACGGAAAGCCCGATGTATCGATGTGCTTAAACGCATCTCTAGCAGGACTTGTAGCCATTACTGCTCCCTGTGATGTGACGGATGCTTTCGGGGCCATAGTTATAGGTGCTGTATCAGGACTCATCGTATGCTTTGGAGTCTGGTTCCTTGACAATAAGCTTCATATAGATGACCCTGTGGGGGCTGTGGCTGTACATATGATGAACGGGATATGGGGAACTCTTGCCACCGGTCTTTTTGCCACAACCTCGGCTCCGGGAAATGATGAGCTCACAGGACTTTTCTACGGCGGAGGTTTTAAGCTCCTTACCATACAGTTTATTGGCTTTGTATCGGTTGCGGCCTGGACATTCATCACAATGATAGTGGTATTTTCCGTTATAAAGGCGGTGTTCGGACTCAGAGTCAGTGAGGAGGAGGAGATAGAAGGCCTTGATGTCATGGAGCACGGGCTTACTTCTGCATATGCCGGCTTCTCTATCGTTGATATGACCGAGGCTTCAATGGTTGCCAATGAAAACACCAATCTTGGCGTTGGTGAATATGAAGAGGCCTCACCTGCCATGAGGAGGGCTGCCGTTCCCGTTGAAAACGTATCCGCCATCACCGAAGGGACAAGCCTTGAGAGCGGAATACACAAGGTGGTCATTATAACGAAGCTTTCAAGATATGACAAGATTAAGAGGGCATTGAACACTCTGGGTATCACGGGCATCACAGTAACCCAGGTCACAGGCTGCGGTATCCAGAAGGGCACAGGCCAGATGTACCGCGGAGTCGAGGTGGACTTAACCCTTCTGCCAAAGATCAAGCTGGAGGTGGTCGTAAGCGGTATACCGGTTGAAAGCGTCATTGAAACTGCGAAGAAAACTCTTTATACGGGCAAGATCGGCGATGGAAAGATCTTTGTATATCCTGTAAGCAAGGTTGTAAAGATAAGGACCGGGGAAGAGGATTTCGAAGCACTGCAGGATGTGGAATGATTGAAACAGACTTGCTTCGGGTCCGTTAAATACAGAGGTAAAACCCGTCTTTGACACCTAAAAAGCCGGAATCCGGGTACACCGGGATTCCGGCTTTATTATAATCGTCCCGGGGTTCTATGCTTGTGTACTCTATAAAAAAAGTTTATAATAATCAATTATCTTAAAAATGGAGCACTATGTGTTCTGAAAGGAGGTGATACCTTGGCGGAAAGGAATGTTTTTGACAACAGAAGAATGTACGCTGTGGAA
Source organism: uncultured Lachnospiraceae bacterium (assembly GCA_902803625.1). Lineage (GTDB taxonomy): Bacteria > Bacillota > Clostridia > Lachnospirales > Lachnospiraceae > NK4A144. The sequence goes on along the minus strand of CADCQV010000206.1, from coordinate 3,124 downwards.
GACTATACTTCTCCCGAAATACTCTATGACAACCTGATAGAGATAGTGAAAAGGTATCACCCTTCAGATGATATAAGCCTCATCGAAAAGGCCTATAATACCGCCAGTGAAGCTCATAAGGACCAGCTCAGACGAAGCGGTGAGCCCTATATCATACATCCCCTGAGCACGGCTACCATACTCGCAGATCTCGAGATGGATAAGGAAACCATAGTCGCGGGACTTCTTCATGATGTGGTGGAGGACACCATAATGACGAAGGAGGATCTGGACAGGGAATTCGGAAGCGACGTGTCTGAGCTGGTAGACGGGGTCACAAAGCTGAATAAGCTTAAGTACCGCGGAAACAGGGCCGAATTCCAGGCGGATAATCTCCGGAAGATGTTCCTTGCCATGGCAAAGGATATAAGGGTCATAATAATAAAGCTTGCGGACAGGCTTCATAATATGCGTACCCTTCAGTTCCAGTCCCCTGAGAAGCAGCAGGAGATTTCAAGAGAAACACTTGATATTTATTCTCCCATTGCCCAGAGACTGGGTATCAGCAGGATAAAGGTGGAGCTTGATGATCTTTCGCTGAAATACCTTAAGCCTGACGTTTACCATGACCTAAAGCTTCAGATCTCCCAGAGAAGGGAGGAACGGGAGGAATTTGTAGCCCATATCGTGAAGGAGGTTATGGAAAAGATGGAGGAGGCCGATATCGATGCCTCCGTGAGCGGCAGGATAAAGCATTTCTTCTCGATCTACAAAAAGATGGTGAACCAGCAGAAGAATCTGGATCAGATATACGATCTCTTTGCTGTAAGGATAATTGTTTCTGATGTAAAGGACTGTTATGCCGCCCTGGGTATAATCCATGAGATGTATAAGCCGATCCCGGGGCGCTTCAAGGACTATATAGCAATGCCGAAGGCCAATAATTACCAGTCGCTGCATACCTCTCTTATAGGTCCGAACGGTACTCCCTTCGAGATACAGATAAGAACCTACGATATGCACAGGACTGCGGAATTCGGTATCGCGGCCCACTGGAAGTATAAGGAGACCTCTGACGGGAAACATCCTGACGAGAACGAGGAAGAGAAGCTTTCCTGGCTGAGGCGTATCCTCGAGTGGCAGAAAAACCTTTCGGATAATAAGGAGTTTATGAGCCTCTTAAAGAGTGACCTTAATCTCTTTTCCGATTTTGTGTACTGCTTCACTCCCACCGGGGACGTGAAGAACCTGCCCTCCGGCTCCACTACCGTGGATTTTGCCTATGCCATCCACAGCGCCGTGGGGAACAGGATGGTGGGTGCCAGAGTCAACGGCAAGCTTGTAAATATCGATTATGTTATACAGAACGGGGACAGGGTTGAGATCATAACCAGCCAGAATTCCCACGGCCCCAGCCGTGACTGGCTGAAAATAGTGAAGTCTACACAGGCGCGTTCAAAGATAAACCAGTGGTTTAAGAATGAGCTGAAGGAGGACAATATTGCCCGGGGCAAGATACAGTTTGCCGAATACTGCAAGGCTCACGCGATAAAGCAGGAAGAGATAATGAAGCCTGTGTACCAGCAGGCTGTTATGGATAAATACCACTTCAGGGATTTTGATGCGGTTTATGCGGCCATAGGACACGGAGGCTTAAAGGAGGGTCAGGTCGTCAACCGTATGGTTGAAAGATATGAGCTTGACCATATGAAGCACCTGAGTGACGAAGAAGCCCTGGCTTCTATGGACGAAACGGCAAAGAAAAACGTTTTCCATAAGAGCGAAGGCGGAATTATCGTCAAGGGAATAACGGATGTTTCCGTACATTTCAGTAAGTGCTGCAACCCGCTGCCGGGTGATGAGATCGTGGGATATGTCACCAGAGGCAGGGGAGTTTCAATACACAGGACAGACTGCATCAATATAATGAATATGGCCGAGTACGACAGGGAAAGGCTTATTGAGGCTGAATGGCAGAAGGGGCTTGAGGATACAAACGAGGAATACGTGGCGGATATCAATATCTTCGCAAATAACAGGAACGGGCTCCTTGTTGATATCTCAAGGCTGTTTACGGAGTCAAATATAGGGATAATCGGTATTAACAGCAGGGTCAATAAGCAGAATATCGCGACCCTTTACCTGTCATTCAATATACACAGTACGGCGGATCTTGATAACATCATCCAGAAGCTCAGGTCTATCCCGGGAGTTCTGGATATTGAAAGAACTTAAGGAGAGAATATGTCTGTGATCATTAAGAAAATGATACTGGGACCGGTGGAAACGAACTGCTATATCTTCCATAAGGAGGGCAGCAGTGAGGCTTTGGTATTTGATCCCGGGGACAGGGGGGACAAGGTCTACGATTTCCTTGCAGAGCAGGGGCTGTCCTTAAAGTCCGTGATGATAACACACGGGCACTTTGATCATATTATGGGAGTTCCCGCACTTATCAGGAAGGCGAAGGATAACGGCGAAGAAGTGCTGCTCTATGCTTCGGAGGATGAAAAGGCACTTCTTTCCGATGCTGTTTTAAACTGCTCAGGTACGGCTATGGGCTACGGAGACGGCGGAGTGACACTGGACGCTGATATCTGGCTTAAGGACGGGGAGGAGATTGATACCTGCGGCATAAAGATCATCTGTATAAAGACACCGGGGCATACAGAGGGCAGCATGTCCTTCTTTATGCCGGACGAGAGGATGCTTGTCTGCGGTGATACCGTTTTTGAGGGATCTGTAGGCAGAACGGATCTGCCCACCGGGTCTGATGCGGAGCTTCAGAGATCCATCAGCGAAAAGATTGCGGTTCTGCCGGAATTTACGTATATTCTGCCGGGTCATGGCCCGGAGACCACAGTGAGGGACGAGAAGCAGTACAACCCGTGGTTCCGGTGAGTTTTATTTCCTTTGTTTTGTTCCGAAACATTCGGACGACCCTCTGGCTCGAAAAAAGCGTTCTCGCTACGGGTCGCCGCGTTTCGGCACAAAACTGCAGTCGTTCGCTATCGATCTGACCGCATATTCCGGCTGAAGATCGATGGTGTCTGAGGTACGGAAGGAAGATCCTTCGTCGCTACGCTCCTCAGGATGACAGGAGCACTATGTGCGAGTGGGGGGCTGTACAGATGGTCGCCGCGTT
>CADCQV010000205.1 GCA_902803625.1 uncultured Lachnospiraceae bacterium | reverse complement strand
GAGAAGCCGAAGACAAAAAAGGTATGGATGCCATGCAACTGTCAGGGTGTGCTTCATCTTATGCTAGGAAATACTGTTTAAATGGTTTGTTCCTGTTGGATGATTCCAAGGATGCTGATACGGATGAATTTAAGATTCAGACCTCAGACCAAAGCAGACAGGCATTAATCAAAACTGTAAAGTCTGCCGGAAAAAGAGCCGGGATCAATACAGAAGGTTGGTTGTCTAGTTGTGGCAGAACTTGGGAAACCATCACAGAAACCGAACTCACACAGATGCTTCAGACCATCCGAGACAGAGAAAACGAAGTAGCATAACAAAATATCTGCTGACCTAACGGCATGACGGGGTGAAAGGAACACTATGGACAGATTAGATTATATCTATTGCTTATTACAGGGAATCAATAAATACACGCTCCCTTTAGATGGTGCTGACTTTGGCTCATTGTTCTGCATGATCGCTGAGGACTATTGCAAAACCCACAATATGGATGTACTTGAGTTTATGAGCGATATGAAAGATATGGCAACACAGGTAAATGAAGAACTTGGAGCATATTAATATAAAAGCTGTGCTATCGGCTATACGGGCAAATACGGAGGTTTTAACTTATGAGAAGAAATACACAGAGAATTATCGAAATGACTAAAAGGACATTACCGGAATCAAGAGATCTGACAGCACATGATTTAATGATAATCAAAGCCATGTCTATGGATGACAAGGGGGACCTGGTAGCAAATGCAATAGTTAATGGTTTTATGTTCGGAGTTGCATCCGGCATCAAGTATCAGAAGGAGATGGGACGATGAGTAAACGAGAATTTTTTATCGCTTGGATCGTGAACTTTACAAAAGAGATTTCAAGCCTGGATGAACTGGAAGCAATTTATGATTCTGTAAAATCTGTATGGATGAAAGAATATCTGTGAAAGGAGTCGTTACAATGGAAAACTTAATGGAGAAAATCAAAGATTTAAAAATCCCGGAAGAATATCAAGTAGGTGCTGGGGATCTCGACCAAATTTATCATTCTTGTAACGGAGATGCTTTTAAGATGATGGTATACGGATTCAAGGCCGGATGGATAGCATATAGTAATTACATTTCATCTGTGGAGAATGAAGAAGATTTCTATAAAAAGGGGGCTGCAGAGTTAATTGAGAAGATTGAAAATCCGGGATACCTGGAGACAATCTATCATTTTGTCCGCCGTTTATGGTTGGCAGATGCCGAGGCAGAAAACAGCATGGACACTAAAAAAGTAGTTTGATAAACTGAATTTGAAAGGAGGTTAAGCCAAAACCTTGTTTGAGCCGGGATTTAGTTCCTGGCTCTTTTTTTGTCAATAATTCTTCCCCTCGGATTATGATACCAAGGTGGTCAAATTTGAAGAAGTAGAAGAAGTAGTCATATCCAGTTCCTGATTGGGAAGGAGAATGTTCAGAACAATGAAGATGAAGCAGAAGAAGAAGTTGACATTCTTTTAGGAGGTGAGTAAATGTTCAACAGCGATGTCCGCAAACTTAAATCTGAAGTCGGAGTAGAGTGGGCTCTTGTAGCCGACCATATGAAAATCAGCGAAGGAACTCTGTTTCGCTGGTTACGGCATCCGATGGAGATACAACGAAAGCAACAGGTCAAAGAAGCAATCTTAGCAGTCGGAGAACTATCAACGGAGGATTTGTAATGGATGGATGATATCAATTATGTTTTATCAAAATTCAGGGGAGTACAAAAAACGGGATCTAACACATGGAAAGCACTCTGCCCGGTCCATGAGGACAAAAAGCAAAGCCTGACTATAACAATCACATCTGATAAAATCCTGATTCATTGCCATGCCGGCTGTGAGTTAGATTCAATTTTGGCAGCGGTTGGATTGAAGTCGAGCGACTTATTTTTAAGTGAAAAGGCCGTTACATCAAGAAAAGATCCTTGGAGAGTATTCGCCGAAAAAAAAGTAGGCAAAGAACTTGAAGCTATCTATCATCATATCGACCCGGAAGGGAAATATGTTTGTTCCAAACTACGATTCAAGGGAAAGGATTTCCGATATGGGATTTTCAAAAACGATCGACTTACTTTTGGATTAAACAGACGAATACGGAAAGATATAAAAGCGTTTTACTGTCCAGACTTTCAAGGATTCAAAAAGGCTGTTTCTGATGGTGTAACGGTGTTTTATGTTGAGGGGGAGAAGGATGTTATTACACTATTACAGAAAGGGTTTTATGGTGTAACCTGTGGTTCGGCATCTGATTGGTGTCCGGGAGTATCCGACCTTTTTATAAGTGCAAATGTTGTTATCCTGGCTGATAATGACAAGCCGGGCATCCAACTGGCTGAACAGGTATGTAAGGACATAGCACAGGTAGCGAAATCAGCAAGAATCATCATTCCTACACCTGACATAGACAAGGGCGATATCAGCGACTATTTCAAGGATCATACTGTAGATGACTTTAAATCACTAATTAACAGTGATTGCAGACGGAGCAGTATCAAGGCTATTTCCCTTGAAGATATTGAGGAAGAGCCTGTACAGTGGCTTATTCCTGTATATATACCAAGAGGACAAATTACGTTAATCGTTGGTGATGGTGGACAGGGTAAAACATCTATGTGGTGTCACATCATAGCAAGTATCACTAGCGGGAAAGTGTCTATATTTGAGATTGATAATCCCTTCTCTCTTGAACCTGGGGAATGTATGTTTTTCAGCTCTGAGGATTCCGTTCCCAAAGTATTAAAGAACCGATTACGAAAAGCCGGAGCAGACCAAAGTAAGATTAAGTTTATTGATTTGACCGATGATAATTT
>CADCQV010000204.1 GCA_902803625.1 uncultured Lachnospiraceae bacterium | reverse complement strand
TCTGATATCAAACTCTTAAAGTGCGCCGGAGGTTCAGACTGCAAGAAAGCACTTACTCTTCTTAAAAACAATAAACTGCAGGAAGATTTCGTAGAAGGAATGGTATGTCCCGGCGGATGCGTGGGCGGTCCTTCACGTCATAAGACCGAGGTGGAGATCACCAAGGCAAGGAACACCCTGCTCTCAAGAGCAGATGGCAGAAAGATATTAAAGAATCTGGAAAACTATCCCATGGATAAATTCTCAATGCACAGAGATGGGAAAATCGCTCCTTAACACGTAAATATCAGGCAGACCGGGCGGTCGCCAGGGGGATCTTCAGGATCTTCAGGGAGGAAAGTCCGGGCTTCACAGGGCAGGATACCGGCTAACGGCCGGCTGGGGTAACCCACGGGATAGCGCAACAGAAAGTATGTAGCCCCTGTGACGCTCTCGTAGAGAGCGTTACCTGCGCACCGTCGCTCGTCCGAAGGACGAATTTAGTCGACGATGCTCTTTAGGGGTAATAGTGAAATGGCGGTGTAAGAGACCACCGGCCGGGCAGTAATGTCCGGCGCATTGCAAGCCCTATCCGAAGCAAGACCAAATGAAAACCATGGGGCTGCCCGTCCCGTTTTCAGGTGGGTCGCTAGAGGCGTATGGTAACATGCGTCCCAGATAGATGACCGTCCAAGACATAACCCGGCTTACAGGTCTGCCTATTATTATAATAACGGATTCGAGAGGGTTCGATAAAAGATGATAGATCTATTTAATAATAAAACCGACAGAACTCCCGGAAAGATTCTTAGAACCATAGAAAGTGAATACGGGAAGTTCGTCATAAAGAACGGAACATACAGAGGGGAAGAGGCGAGACTGTATGAGGTCAATGACGTCAGGGAGTCCGCTTCTTATTTTGATGAGAAAAAGAATGAGCTGGTTTTTGATTATATGAAGAGCCTGGTGCTTCTTCTGAATGAGAGACCGGATGCAAAGAGGATACTTATGTTTGGGGGTGCGGGCTTCCAGTTCCCGAAATTCCTTATCAGCCATTACCCGGAAAAGAGTATTGATGTGATCGAAATTAATCCTCTGGCCGTGCATCTGGCAAGAAAATACTTTTTCTTAAATGACCTTGAAAAGGATTATAAGGCGGAGTCCTCCGGACGCCTCCGTATCTTTATCGAGGACGGTATGGACTATCTGAAAAGGACCGATGACAGATATGACATCATCATTAATGATGCTTATCACTCGGATATCCCCGACAAGGGGCTTGCTTCCCCGAAGGGCACCATACTTATTAAGGAGCATCTGAACCCCGGGGGATTATACGGCTTTAATCTCATCACAGCGTTGGAAGGCGAGAGGTCAATGCCTTTTATACTAATGAACGATACCTTTACCTTTCACTTCCGGAATGTAAAGTATGTCCGCTGTTCACCGGATATGAAGCCGGAGAGCAATCAGAATCTGATCTATGTTATGAGTGATTGAAAGGAAGGAATGAAGAATGACGGATATTATTATCATCGGAGCGGGACCGGCAGGGCTTACCGCTGCAATCTATGCACTGAGGGCAGGGAAGAAAGTGTGTTTGCTGGAGGCTAAGGCATACGGAGGGCAGATAGTGAATACGCCGGATATCGAGAATTATCCGGGATTAAAGCATGTATCCGGCTTTGAATATGCCAGCACGCTTTATGAGCAGGCTGTATCCTTCGGTGCAGAGCTAAAGTACGAGACTGCCGTTTCCATAGAGGATAAGGGGGAGAGCAAGGTTGTAAAGACCGACAGCGGTACCGATTACGAGGGAAAGGCTGTCATCATAGCAACCGGGGCCAAAAACCGCCATATGGGAATAGACAGGGAGGAGGAGCTGACCGGAAGGGGAGTTTCCTACTGTGCGACCTGTGACGGGGCTTTTTTCAGGGGAAGGGACGTGGCTGTCTACGGCGGAGGTAATACAGCGCTTTCCGACGCTCTTTTTCTTTCGGAATACTGTAGTACGGTTTATTTAATCCACAGAAGAGATCAGTTCCGCGGCAGTGATGCGGACGTTCAAAAGGTGAAAAACAGGGAAAACATTAGGTTTGTACTGAATTCCACGGTGGAGGGGCTTAAGGGCGACAAGACCCTTTCGGCCGTTACCGTAAAGAATAAGCTTACGGGAGAGCAGAGCGACATTGAGGTTCAGGGGATCTTTGTGGCCATTGGGCAGGAGCCGGAAAATAAGGGCTTTGAAAACGTGGCCGAGCTTGACGGAAAGGGCTATGTGCTTTCCGGAGAAAGCTGTACCACAAAGACTCCGGGTGTTTTCACCGCAGGAGACTGCAGGACGAAGGAGGTCAGGCAGCTTACAACAGCGGTTGCGGACGGCGCGGTTGCAGCGCTTGCGGCCTGTAGCGGATTGCTGTATTGAAAACATATGAGTCTTTTGGTAAAATGGATTAGTTGTCCGTTCAGTGCTAAGGAGCTGCGCATAAATAGCTTTACATTTGTGCTGAGATCCAAAGAGAGGCAAAGCATAATAGCATGAGTATTATTGAGAAGATCTTCGGTACCCACAGCGAAAGGGAATTAAAGAAGATACAGCCTATGGTGGATGCTGTATTGGCATTCCATGATAAGATCGCGGCTATGAGTGATGAAGAACTGAAGGCTCAGACCGTGAAATTCAGAAGTATGCTGGAAGAGGGAAAGACCCTTGACGATATCCTTCCGGAGGCCTATGCCACTGTAAGGGAGGCCGGAAAGCGTGTTCTCGGGATGGAGCATTTCCCGGTGCAGATCATTGGCGGGATCATACTACATCAGGGTCGTATTGCAGAAATGAGAACCGGTGAAGGAAAGACCCTTGTGGCAACATTGCCTTCATACCTTAACGGACTGGAGGGCAAGGGCGTATTCGTGGTAACGGTAAATGACTACCTTGCAAAGCGTGATGCGGAGCAGATGGGGCAGATCCATGAGTTTCTGGGTCTGACCGTTGGTCTCATTCAGAACGGAATGACAAGTGCAGAGCGTCAGAAGGCTTACGCCTGCGATATTACCTATGTCACGAATAACGAGCTGGGCTTTGATTACCTTAGGGACAATATGGCTATCTACAAGAATCAGCTTGTTCTACGTAATCTCCACTATGCGATAATCGACGAGGTGGATTCCATCCTTATAGATGAAGCCCGTACACCGCTTATCATTTCGGGACAGAGCGGCAAATCCACAAAGATGTATGAAGCCTGTGAGATACTGGCGCATCAGATGCAGCGCGGCGAAGCCAGCAGTACCGAGCTTTCGAAGATGGACGCCATAATGGGTGTGGAGATCGAAGAAACAGGGGACTTCATCGTTAATGAAAAGGATAAGATAGTCAACCTCACCGAACAGGGGGTGAAAAAGGTTGAGCAGTTTTTCCATATTGAGAACCTTGCCGATCCGGAAAACCTTGAGATACAGCACTGTATCATCCTTGCGCTCCGTGCCAATAACCTGATGGCAAGGGATAAGGACTATGTGGTAAAGGATGACCAGATCCTTATAGTTGATGAATTCACCGGACGTATCATGCCGGGCAGACGCTATTCGGACGGACTCCATCAGGCTATAGAGGCAAAGGAGCATGTGAAGGTAAAAAGGGAGAGCAAGACCCTCGCCACCATTACCTTCCAGAACTTCTTCAATAAATTTGACAAAAAGTCCGGGATGACCGGTACAGCCCTTACGGAAGAACGGGAATTCCGTGAGATATACAGTATGGACGTTATCACCATCCCCACAAACCGTCCCGTTCAGAGGAAGGATCTTCAGGATGCCGTATTCAAGACGAGAAGAGAGAAGCTGAATGCCATCTGTGATGTGATCGAAGAGGTACACGCTACAGGCCAGCCGATCCTTGTGGGAACCATTACGATAGAGGCCTCAGAGGAGCTTTCGAAGCTTTTAGGGAAGAGAGGCATAAAGCATAATGTGCTGAATGCGAAGTTCCATGAAATGGAGGCAGAGATCGTGTCCCATGCGGGAGAGCATTCCGCAGTGACCATAGCCACGAACATGGCCGGGCGTGGTACGGATATCAAGCTGGATGACGAGTCAAAGGCTGCCGGGGGACTGATGATCATAGGTACCGAGAGGCATGAATCCAGACGTATCGACAACCAGCTCCGCGGGCGTTCCGGACGTCAGGGGGATCCGGGTGTTTCCAGATTCTATATCTCTCTTGAGGACGATCTTATGAGGCTCTTCGGTTCAGACAGGCTTATGCAGGTATTTGAAGCACTGAATGTTCCGGAGGGAGAACAGATAGAGCATGGTATGCTTACGAGGGCCATTGAAAAAGCCCAGATGAAGATAGAGGAGAATAACTTCGGTATCAGAAAGAACCTTCTTGACTATGACGCCGTTAATAATGACCAGAGAGAGATAATCTATGATGAGCGGAGGAAGGTCTTAGACGGTGAGAATATGAGGGATTCCATCTACGGAATGATCACGGACATTACGGAAAATGCCGTGGATATGACCATAGGAGAAGACCAGAAAACGGAGGACTGGGATCTGGAGGGCTTAAACCAGCTCCTGCTGCCGATCATACCTATGGAACGTATCAGGACACCGGATATAAGAGGCCTGACTCCCGCAGAGCTGAAGCACAATCTGAAGGAAAAGGCCGTAAAGATATACGAGGATAAGGAAGCGGAGTTCCCGCAGCCTGAAATGCTCCGTGAGATAGAGCGTGTGATCCTTCTCAAGGTTATAGACAGAAAATGGATGGATCATATAGACGATATGGAACAGCTCCGGCAGGGAATAGGACTGCAGGCCTTCGGACAGAGGGATCCGGTTGTGGAATACAGGACCGCAGGCTTCGAAATGTTCGACCAGATGACTGCAGGTATCAAGGAGGATACCGTGCGGCTCCTGATGCATGTCCATGTCGAGGAAAAGGTTGAACGTGAGCAGGTTGCGAAGGTTACGGGTACCAATAAGGATGATTCGGTAAAGAAGGGCCCCGCAAAAAGGGCGAATAAAAAGATATATCCGAACGATCTCTGCCCCTGCGGCAGCGGCTTGAAATATAAGAACTGTCATATGAAGACCGGAGGATTGGAGTAATATAATGCTGGAACTTGACAACCTGAAGGTAGAGCTTGAGGGCTACAGGACTCCATTAAAGGATCTGTATAAGTCCCTTGACCTTGAGAATAAGGAAAACCGCATAATTGAGCTTAACCGGAAGATGGAGGAGCCTGACTTCTGGAATGATCCCGAAAGCAGCACGAAGCAGAGTAAGGAGCTGGGATCATTGAAGGAGGATGTAGAGACCTACAAAAAGCTTGACAGCCAGTTTAACGATATGTTTGATCTTATCGATATGGCCAACGAGGATAATGATGAAACCCTGGCGGATGAGATCAAGCAGGAATTCGAGAGCTTTAAGGATGACTACGAGAGGATACGCTTAAAAACCCTGCTGTCAGGTGAGTATGATGCAAATAATGCGATCCTCCGCTTAAATGCGGGAGCCGGAGGTACCGAGTCCTGTGACTGGTGCAGCATGCTGTTCCGTATGTACAGCAAGTGGGCAGAGTCACACGGATTCAAGACCGAGGTTCTGGATTCTCTTGACGGTGATGAAGCGGGACTAAAAAGCTGCACCTTCCAGATAAACGGAGAGAACGCTTACGGCTATCTTAAGTCGGAGAAGGGAGTTCACCGGCTTGTCCGTATCAGTCCCTTCAATGCACAGGGAAAGAGGCAGACCTCCTTTGTGTCGCTGGATGTTATGCCGGAAATAAGCGATGATGTGGATATTGAGATAAAGAGTGATGATATAAGGATAGATACCTACCGTTCATCGGGAGCCGGAGGACAGCATATCAACAAGACCTCCTCGGCAATAAGGATCACCCACTTCCCCACCGGAATAGTGGTGACCTGTCAGAACGAGAGATCCCAGTTCCAGAATAAGGATAAGGCCATGCAGATGCTGAAGGCCAAGCTCCTTATGCTGAAGGAGGAGGAAAATGCCGACAAGCTCTCAGAGATCCGCGGAGAGGTAAAGGACAATGCCTGGGGCTCACAGATAAGATCCTATTTCCTGCAGCCTTACCAGCTTGTAAAGGATTTGAGGACAGGTGTGGAGGTGGCACAGGCGGACAGTGTGCTGAACGGAAACCTGGATCCATTCATAAACGGCTATCTGGTATGGATGGCTAAAGGCGGAGTTGTAAAGGAGTAGTATGGTAAATATTGCAGTTCTCGGATACGGGACGGTGGGAAGCGGAGTAGTCAGGGTTCTTACCGAAAACAGTAAAAAGATAGACAAAAAGGCCGGAACACCTGTAAGAGTAAAGTATG
>CADCQV010000203.1 GCA_902803625.1 uncultured Lachnospiraceae bacterium | reverse complement strand
GTCCTGCGGTCCCGCCTCCCGTAAGAATAATCTTTCTCATGGCCAACATTATAGCAGACCGCCCCGGGGTTTGCCAGTTTGCAAAACAACCTCCTCTTTGCTAAACTTGATAATGTGATTCTAAGCGAAGCCCGACAATGTCATTCTGAGCGAAGCGAAGAATCTTACACCTTGCGGGGCACTGCCGCGCTCAGCGTAAGCGAAGGATCTTTCCTATCGGTCAAAGAAGATCCTTCGCTCCGCTCAGAATTACATAGTAGTGAAAAACAGTTTTAATAGAGGAGGAATGTGATCATGGCAAAAGTTACATATGATTATTCGAAGGCGGCTCCCTTTATAAGCGGGGAAGAAATCGGGAATATTAAGGCCCAGACCCTGGCGGCGAGAGAGCTTCTCTTAAGCGGAGAGGGTGCCGGAAATGATTTCCTCGGCTGGGTGGATCTGCCTGTGAAATATGACAGGGAAGAATTCGGACGGATAAAAAAGGCAGCGGAAAAGATAAAATCCGACAGCGATGTGCTCATTGTAATTGGAATAGGAGGATCTTATCTGGGTGCCAGAGCGGCGATCAATTTCCTGCGTCATAATTTCTACAATACTGTTTCAAAGGAAATAAGAAAGACACCCGAGATCTATTTCCTCGGAAATAATATTTCTTCCACATATATCCACGACCTTATCGAGGTAGTGGGAGACAGGGACTTCTCACTCAATATGATAAGTAAGTCCGGAACGACCACGGAGCCCGGGATATCCTTCCGTATCTTCAGGGATCTTCTGGAGAAGAAATACGGTAAGGAAGGAGCGGCAAAGAGGATATACGCCACCACCGACAAGGCAAAGGGAGCATTAAAGACCCTTTCGGATGCGGAGGGCTATGAGACTTTTGTAGTTCCCGATGATGTGGGCGGCAGATTCTCGGTTCTCACAGCAGTGGGTCTTCTGCCTATAGCGGTTTCAGGTGCCGACATCGACGCTCTTATGAAGGGAGCGGAGGAAGGCCGTGAAATGGCGTTAAATAATGCTTTTGAGGACAATGATGCCCTGAAGTATGCTGCTGTAAGGAACATCCTTCTCAGGAAGGGAAAGGGTGTGGAGATACTGGCGAATTACGAGCCCAGTCTTCATTATATTTCCGAATGGTGGAAGCAGCTGTACGGGGAGAGCGAGGGTAAGGATAAAAAGGGAATATTCCCTGCCAGCGTGGATCTTACAACCGATCTTCATTCCATGGGGCAGTTCATACAGGACGGCTCACGCATTATGTTCGAGACTGTTCTGGAGGTTGGGAAGGTTCGCCATGAAATAGAAATGAAGAAGGCCGACAACGACCTGGACGGTCTCGATTATCTGGCGGGACAGACCGTGGACTTTGCCAATAAATGTGCGATGAACGGCACCATACTGGCACATACCGACGGCAGTGTTCCGAATACAATGATACATATTCCCGAACAGACGGAAGAATATCTGGGACAGCTTTTCTACTTTTTTGAATTTGCCTGTGGAGTATCCGGATATATGCTGGGTGTGAATCCCTTCAACCAGCCCGGTGTGGAGAGCTACAAGAAGAATATGTTCGCACTTCTCGGAAAGCCGGGATATGAGGATCAGAGAGAAGCTCTGAAGGCGAGGTTATAAATGGGAATACTGATAAAGGATGCTATGGCCATTCTTCCGGAGGGGGACAGGGACGTAGCAGGAAAACACAGCATATATATAGAAGACGACAGGATCGCTTCCATAGACAGCGAGCCTGAGGGTTTCAACGCCGATACGGTGATAGACGGACGTGATTCCCTGGTAATCCCGGGACTCATCAATGCCCATACACATACCTATATGTCGGTCATGCGTAACTGCGCCGATGATCTGTCATTTACGGACTGGCTTTTTAACACAGTGGATCCCATAGAGCAAAAGCTCACCGGAGAGGATGCCTATTGGGGATCCCTTCTCGGCCAGATCGAGATGATAAAGAGCGGCACCACCACCTTTAATGATCAGCAGATGCACATACATAATACCACCAGAGCCGTATATGAAACCGGCATGAGAGCGGTCGTAGGCCGCGGACTTGTGGGAAATGAAGCCGACAGGGAGGACTACAGGCTGAAGGAAGCGCTGGAAGAAATGCAGGATGCGAAGCTGACTGACCGGCTGTCCTTTTTCCTGAATCCACACGCCCCCTATTCCTGCGGACCGGATTACCTGAAGATGGTGGCGGATGTGGCAAAGGAAAACAATATCGGGATCCACATACATCTGGCAGAGGGACAGGTGGAAAGCGATAATATGCTGAAGGATCATAACTGCACCCCCACAGAGTATGTGAGGGATGCGGGTATTTTTGATGTTCCGGTCATCGCAGCGCACTGCATAAGGGTAAGTGACAGCGATATAAAGATATTGAAGGAACATAATGTAAGCGTTGTTACCAATCCTGTTTCAAATGCAAAGCTGGGTAACGGGGTAGCCCCGGTACCAAAGCTTATGGAGGCTGGGATAAATGTCTGTCTGGGATCCGATGGAGCCGCTTCGAATAATGCCCAGAATATGTTCAGGGAAATGAAT